>DUQT01000155.1 GCA_012837655.1 Actinomyces sp.
AGACGACGCAGACAAGGCGCCGGCGCTCCTTGGAGCCATCCGAGCAGACCTTGTAGACGTCCTCATTACAAATCCGGACACGGCAGCCGCAATCATCACCAGTTTGAACAACTCGAAAGGATAATCATGGCAGAAATAGCAGTCCTCGGCGCTGGCATCATGGCCACTGCCCTTACCTTCCCCCTTACCGAAAATGGTCACAACGTTCGTTTGGTCGGAACTCACCTTGACCGCGACATCATCACCTCAATCCAAGACAGCGGTGTCCACCCGAACCTTGATTTGAAGGTCAACGAGGGCGTTACTGCGTACCAGCTTGAAGAAGCAGAAGAAGCTTTTGAAGGCGTCGACGTTGTAATGCAGGGAGTTAACTCCTTCGGTGTTCACTGGGCAGGCGAGCACCTGTCCAAGCTGGTTAAGCCTGGCATGAAGATCATCTCCGTTACCAAGGGCATGGAAGCCGACGAAGATGGCACGCTGCACATGCTTCCGGAAGTGGTGAAGTCCTACTTCGATCCAGAACTTGTCGAGCAGGTCACCTGGTCCGCAATCGTGGGCCCCTCCATCGCAGGCGAAGTCGCCGTACACCACGACACATGTGTGGTCTTCACGGGTGACGATCAAGAATCGCTTGACTACCTGGCTGACCTCTTCCGCACGGATTACTACCACGTGTGGACTTCGACCGACTTCCTCGGACACGAAATCGGCGCTGCAACCAAGAACATTTACGCCTTCGCAGCCGGCCTTGGACAGGGCCTGCTAATCAAGGAAGGCAAGGAGAACGACCGGTACGTTCGCTACAACTACAACGCTGCAGTATTCGGTCAGGGACAGACCGAGCTGCGCCAGTTCATGAAGCTACTCGGTGGCATCCCCGAAACCGCCGACGGCCTTGCCGGCGTGGGCGACATGTTCGTAACCTCAATGGGCGGCCGCAACGTTCGTGCAGGCACGTACGTTGGACAGGGCATTCCGTTCTCCGAAGTCCGTAACGACCTCATGAAGGGCGTTACCCTGGAGGGCGTGCGGGCAATCTCTGTTATCGGAGGAGCTCTCAAGCCTCTGACCGAGCGTGGCATCATCAAGGAAGAGGACTTCCCGCTTTGCCGTTACCTCTACGAAATCATTGAGGAGGACGCGCCGCTCAACATGCCGTGGCACAAGTTCTTCGGTGGCGAGAAGTAAGCAGCGCCCTCGGGCCTGAAAATCCGGGGCTTGCAGTTTTCGCATACGCGATGTGAGCGCTGCCCTCAACGAAAATAAGTTGAATGGGGAGTGGGATAAAATTCTGTCCCGCTCCCCATTTCAACTATGGTTAAACTATGGCAGTCGAAAAGAATGAAACTGGTGAGAACTTGGTTCTCACGCTCTCGTGTCCAGACCAGCCGGGCATCGTGCACGCGGTGTCGGAACTGATTGTCTCGAACGACGGCAATATTATTCAGTCGCAGCAGTTTGGCGATCCGGACACCGGATTGTTCTTCATGCGAGTCGAGTTGGAAAGCCCCAACGGGCGAGGTCCAATCGTTGACGGTATGGAAGGTTTCGCGAATAAATTCGACGCCACTTGGAACGTGGACAAGATGGGGCGTGCCCTTCGGACAATCATCATGGTTTCGAAGGAAGGTCACTGTCTGACGGACCTTTTGTACCGTCAGCGTTACGCGGACCTGCCCATTGAGGTCGTCGCAGTGGTCGGAAATCATCCTGACCTGGCGCCGGTCGCGCAGTTTTACGGCAAACCGTTCCTGTGCATTCCTGTTACGAAGGAAACGAAGAAGGAAGCGGAGACTGAACTGCTGAACCTGGTTCGCGCCGAGAAAGTGGAACTGGTTGTACTCGCACGTTACATGCAGATCCTGTCGAAGGAACTCACCGAAGAACTTGCCGGTTCCATCATCAATATTCACCACTCATTCCTCCCGTCCTTTAAGGGCGCGAGGCCTTATGCGCAAGCCCATGATCGCGGCGTGAAACTAATCGGTGCGACCGCGCACTATGTAACCGAGGATCTGGACGAAGGCCCAATCATCGAGCAGGACGTCACGCGTGTGACACACAGAGATTCCACGCGCGACCTCGTTTCTGAAGGTCAGGACGTTGAACGGCGAGTGCTGGCACAGGCTGTGAAGTGGCACTCCGAGCACCGCGTCCTCATGAACGGAACACGCACGGTTGTCTTCAACTAGAAGCGCTAACGCCGTGCGATTTTGACTGACTTCCGGTGTGGCGGTGGGATGAATGAAGGACAGCTGGCACGTATTCACCAGAGACGTAAAGCGCATACTCGCTGTACCGCGGTCTCTGATCATCATCGCCGGAATCTTGGTGACTCCGGCGCTGTACACGTGGCTCAACATCCTGGCATTTTGGGATCCCTACACGGAGACCGGGAACCTGCCAATTGCCGTCGTAAACAATGACCGGGGAACGTCCTCGGAAATTACGGGCGATCTGAACGTTGGCGACATGTTGATCGACCAACTATCTGAAGATGACCAGCTTGGGTGGGAATTCTTAGACGAGGACACGGCAAGTGAGAGGGTTCGATCTGGCGACGCCTACGCTTCTTTCGTGATCCCTGAAACCTTCAGTGAGGACCTGGCTGATATTTTCACCGGGTCAAGAAAACAGCCGACTATCGACTATTACGTCAATGAGAAAAAGGGTGCCGTAACTCCGAAAATCACCGATGCCGGCGCGAGTGCCCTGGATATCGAAATAACTTCCGCCTTCCGACAAGAAGTCGGGAACGCGATTGTAAACGCTCTGCGCGATGGGGGCTTGCAGGTTGAGGCTGACATAACCGGCGCAGAGGACTCTGCTTCGGGTGCTCTAAAACGCATGCGCGAAGATCTAATCGACTCGCAGAGGACCTTGGATTCGGCGGACTCGTCGCTAGCGGAATCCGCGCGCAATTTAGGTGACGTGCGAGCTGCGCTCGCGGCAGCAGATCCAGTACTTGTAGACGTGTCTGCCGCTATAAGTAATTCTCAAGCAATTTTGGGAACCGTTGTATCCGATGCGCAAGAGTTTGCCGTGGCGGCGAGCGAGGCGAGCGTAACTGCCCAGCAGGCGCTCAATCAGTCTTCGGCCGCTGCGAGTGTTGCAGTGTCTGACACGACGGCTCGGATTACGGAGATGGACACACAACTCCAAGCCGGGGTTGAGCGTACCAACTCTTCGATAGCTGAGGTCCGCGAGGGCATATCGATCCTGGAAGACTTCGAAGTGACCCAGGACTTGGCGGCCGAACTGACCTCGAAGCTGGATAACACCCAGGAGTTGCTAGATCGGGTTTCACAAGCCGGGTCGGATTCCGCGGCGGCAGCTGAGGACTTGGACGCACTGGTTAAGGCTCTAGATCAGGCGTTGGCTTCAACGCAAGGCGTTGCCAATCAGACACGAGATTTGGCTGGCCAGGCTGTCAATACGCTGACAGGCCAAGTGGCTCAGATGTCGGTCAGCTTGGGAAGGGTCGATTCTGCGGTAGCTAGCACGCGCTCATCGTTCGTTGAGGTTTCTCGCTTGGTTGATGGGCTCGAAGAACAGCTCGGCTCCGCTCAAGGAGTTCTGCGACAAGCGCAGGGAAATCTGGGAGATCTTGCCGACTCCACTAGCGTTGCTCAAACGGATGTTGCAGCGCTAGCCTCCGCCCTCCAGGATGGAACACTTGAAACTATCACTGGTTTGGATGCCAACAACATCGGACGCTACCTGGCGTCGCCTGTCGAGTTCGAACAGCAACCTGTCTTCACCGTAAACGCCTACGGCTCGGGTATGGCTCCAATGTTCATCAACCTGTCGATGTGGATTGGTGCCCTGATACTCGTCATTATTTTCAAGGTGGAAGTCGATAAAGAAGGCTTTGAATGGTTGAGCGTGCGTTCGGCCTATATCGGGCGCTTCATGCTTTCCGGCGTGTTGTCGATGGCGCAGGGACTGATAGTTAGCGTGGGTAGCTTGCTTATCGGAGTACAGGTTGCGAGTGTTCCGGCATTCATCCTCACACCCATGATCATTGGGCCTTGCTACTTTGCGATAACTTACGGGCTAGCTGCCGCATTTAGTCACGTGGGGCGCGCTCTTGCGATCCTGCTGGTGGTGCTTCAGATTCCGGGGGCTTCCGGAATCTATCCAATCGAACTGATGCCCGGATTCTTCCGCGCTCTGTATCCGATTCTGCCTTTCTCATACGGCATTGACGCAATCAGAGAGACCATCGGCGGCTTCTACGACGGACGCTACCTGCAGGTCATGAGTGTCTTGCTTCTGATCGGCTTTTCCGCTCTGGTGTTGGGCTATTTGGGCAGACGTCATCTGGGCTACTTCACCCGGCTCTTCTACGATGACCTGGAGCGTACCGAACTCGTCCTCAACGAAAAAGTGGAGTTGCTTGGTACGCGCTACCGCCTGAGCAATATCATTGCGCTACTTTCTAACCGCAAGGAATTCTCTGCACGGGTTGCCTACCGAGAAGAGAAATTCACCGCGCGGTATCCCCTGATGATGAAGGGATTCATGATCTTGGGAGCTCTGGGGCTCATCGCACTGAGCCTGGTCGCTAACCTCACTTCGGTGAGCAAGCCGGGTGTGCTTGGTCTGGTAGCGGTTTGGGGATTCCTGATCATCGGAGCGCTTGTCTCAACTGAGGCGCTAAAGAGTTCGATCGAACGGGCAAGCGACCTTTCACACTTAAGTGACGACGAGCTGCTGGATAGTCTTGAACGCAACCGTGATCTGGATGCCCCGCAGCTTTCAGCTAGCGAGGCGCAACAACTCGCCACTAGCGAGGCGCAACAATGAAACAGATCCTCTTCATTGCCCGCGATGATCTGCGCCAAATCGGCAGTAGTGTGATGGCGAAAATTTTCGTCGTCATCCTGATTGCCGTTCCACTGTTCTTCACGTGGTTCAACGTGCTGGCAACTTGGGAACCGTTTGATAACTCGGATCAGTTAAAGATCGCCGTAGCCAGCACGGACGTTGGATACAGGAGCGACGTCCTGGACATGCAGTTGAATGCCGGCGATCTAGTGCTCAAAGATTTGGCGACTAACGACCAACTCGATTGGGTTATTACCAGCGAGGATCGTGCCTTGGAGGGCGCTCGGTCGGGCGAATACTACGCCGCGATTGTTCTTCCGCCCGACTTCTCGCAGTCGATGTTCACGTTCTATATGGGAGGCGCGTCGCCCGCCAACATCACGCTTCACACCAACGAAAAGAAGAACCCGCTGTCCGCGAATCTGACCACGCAGGGCGTGCAGGGCGTAACTGCGCAAATCAACAACTCGTTTTCGCAGACTCTGGCCGAAGTTGCCGTATCTTTGGCCGAAGATGCCTCAACTTACTTGGATGACGAGGCTACTCAAGCGACTCTAGATCGACTAAATAATCGACTTGAATCGCTATCGGCACAGTTGAATGCCGGTGCCGATACGGTGGACTCCCTGTCCGCGCTCATCGGTTCTTCGATTCCGTTAGCAAACGGAGTGAATAATCTTGCCTCCAGCGTGCAAGATTCTTTCGAGGGCGCAGTCGGCAACTCGTTGGGCTCAGGTGGCGGCAGTGTTGACCCGTTCTCGGCAATATCTGCAGGCCTTGGTGATTCTTTGGATTTGGCGGCCTCAAACATTTCAAACGTCGAATCCCGTTTGGATGATCTTCTGAACTCGGCGGACTCCACTGCGCAAAGTAGTGCCGCAGCGATAGAACAGTTGGCCGCAATGCTCGATGAGCAGATTGCAGGTTTTCAAGAAACGCGCGATGAGATCGTTCGAATTATTGACGAGGCCGGAATTGGGGATCTGGTTGAGGGCACGGTAATCGAAGACTTCGTTGCTGATCTGGACGCTGCGATTGCACGCCAGCAAGGACTTTCGGATCGATTGAAGACGATTGCGAAGGATCTGCGCGACGGGGCAACAGGTGGTTCGGACACTGCAGACACAGCGCGTGAGGCAGTGGATCAAGCAGCTGCTGCGATCAAGTTAGCGTATGAAAATTATTCGCAGAACTTGCAGCCTCAAATTGACAGTTTGCGTCGCAATCTCCAGTCGACTAGTGAAAATGCGGCGGTGTTCCGTTCGCACATGGAAACCGTCAAGGCGACCCTGTCGGAGACCGAGGACGGCCTAGTCGCTGTGATGCGCCGTTCGCAAGAGGCGCTGGGTGAAACTGCGGAAAGCATGCGCGGGGGAGCCGATCGGCTAGATGACGTAATCGACAAGATCGTGAAGGCTCGAGATGGGGACAACTTCGATCAGGTTGCGCAGGCACTCGGCACTGACCCGCAGGGCTTTGCTCGTCTGATTGCATCGCCTGTGGCAGTGGAACGTAATGCTGTGTTCCCCGTGATTTCATTCGGTGTGGGCATGACCCCGCTGTTTACTGCGATTGCGCTTTGGGTTGGAGCCCTGCTGACAGGCGTCTTCATCCGGGTCGATATTTCAAAGAACGTAGGCAGGCGATACCTGGCTAGCACTGCAGCCGCTGCGGGCAAGGACACCGATATAGACGACAGGGACGCTGCGGTCGATGCGGGCGACGCGGACAAGTCTGGTAGCGAATCTGAAAGTGCACAAACCGAACTTGATGCTACGCAAGCTTCACCCGGCGCGGTTGCCAAGACCGCCCTCGAAAATGGGGACGAAACTGGCGACGTCGATTCGGGCCAGTCGGAAGAAGTGGCTGAACAACAAGAATCCGCAGAAGGGGAGGTGTCAACCGAAGATGCCGCGCCGAGGGGCGAGGCGCCCGCGGAAAACAAGAGCCAGCCCAAGCATTCAAAGCAGAAGCCCGTGTTCAATGGTGTGCAGGAATACGTGGGTCGTTTTGTAATGTTCTGGCTGATTGGCATGGCGCAGTCGACGTTGCTGATGGGCGGATTGATCCTGTTTGTCGAGATCGAACCCGTGCACCCATTCCTACTGATCGTGGTGGGTTGGATTACTTCGACGGTGTTTATGAGCATTATTTATACGCTCGTGTTTGCGCTATCTAATGCAGGCAAGGCCGTCGCGGTTTTGCTCTTGGTACTACAGATTTCGGCGGCGGGTGGAGCCTATCCGCTTGAGCTCCTGCCACAGTGGTTCCAGAACATCAGTCCCTGGTTGCCTGCGACCTACGCGATCAATCTGATGCGCGCAGCGATTTCTGGAATTTTCGAGGGCGATTTCTTGCACAACTTGCTGATGATTTCGCTATTCGTCCTTCCTAACTTGCTCATCGGGATTGTGCTTCGCCGAACTGTTTCGGGCAAGGTTGAAAAGATTAATCAGGATCTCGAACGAACCAAGGTCATGTAGCCGGTTGGATGTGCGGAGCCCCGGTTCTATGCGCAGCGCCCGGTTCAGCGCGTTAGGTGCGCAGTGCCCCTAGTCTGCGTGTTAGAGCGTACTCTGGCTGCAGACTGCCGAAAAGCGGTTGAATCCGCGTGATTTGCCTTGCTCTAAGTCGAAATCGTTGTCCAAAAGTGGTCGGTTTGCGCTAATGTTTTAAGCGTCGCGACTGGCGCGCAGGTGGACCACCACCGGGAAGCGACAATGAGGATTCAACGGCCGCCCGCCTGGGTCAGAAGAATCACCGGATAGGCGCGCAACCATGCGCCTCCGGGACGAAGAATGCCACATGGAGGACTCATGGTAACACCATTGAACGAACAGTCACTCGCAGAAGTTGATCCGCAGATCCAGCAGGTGCTGGACGATGAGCTGAATCGCCAGCGCGAAACGCTGGAAATGATCGCATCCGAAAACTTCGTGCCCAAAGCAATCTTGGAAGCTCAGGGTTCTGTACTTACCAACAAGTACGCCGAAGGTTACCCGGGCCGCCGCTACTACGGTGGTTGCGAGTTTGCAGACGTCGCAGAGAACCTAGCCATCGAGCGTGCGAAGGAAGTTTTCGACGCCGCTTACGTAAACGTTCAACCACACGCTGGTTCCCAGGCCAACGCCGCTGTTCTGGCAGCGCTCGCAAAGCCTGGCGACAAGATCCTAGGTCTCTCACTTGACCACGGCGGTCACTTGACGCATGGCATGAAGATCAACTTCTCCGGCCGTCTTTACGAGCCGCATTTCTACCACGTCAACCAAGAGACCATGCGCATCGAGATGGACGAGGTCCGCAAGATCGCCCTCGAAGTAAAGCCACAGGTGATTATCGCAGGTTGGTCCGCGTACCCGCGCGTCCTCGATTTCGCAAAGTTCCGTGAAATTGCCGACGAGGTCGGTGCTTACCTCTGGGTTGATATGGCACACTTCGCAGGCCTGGTTGCTGCTGGTCTGCACCCGAACCCGGTTCCGTTCGCAGACGTTGTTTCAACGACGGTTCACAAGACGATCGGTGGCCCGCGTTCAGGAATGATTCTTTCGCGCGATGCGGAGCTCGGTAAGAAGATCAACTCGGCCGTATTCCCAGGTCAGCAGGGTGGCCCGCTCATGCACGTGATTGCCGCGAAGGCAGTTGCCATGAAGATCGCTCAGACCGATGAGTTCAAGGAACGCCAGAAGCGCACCATTGAGGGCGCTGCGATCCTCGCTGATCGCCTGACGCAGGATGACGTTAAGAATGCCGGTATTTCACTGGTAACCGGCGGAACCGACGTTCACCTAGTCCTCGTTGACATGCGCGATTCGAAGCTTGACGGACAGCAGGGTGAGGACCTCCTTCACGAAGTTGGCATCACCGTGAACCGCAACGCTGTTCCGTTCGACCCGCGTCCGCCGCGAGTAACCTCCGGCCTGCGTATCGGTACTCCGGCTCTGGCAACCCGCGGCTTTGGCGCTGAGGAGTTCAAGGAAGTTTCCGACGTCATCGCGACCACGCTCGTTCAGGGTGCTGGCGATGGTGACGTTGACGTCGAGGGCCTACGCGCTCGCATCAAGGCTTTGACCGACGCATTCCCGCTGTACGAAGGACTCGATAAATGAGGACTCCTTGGGAAGGCGAAGCAAAAGTCCTAGACGGTAAGGCCGTCGCAGCTCAGATTAAGGACGAGATCCGCGAGCGTGTCGCCACGCTTCGCAGTCAGGGCGTCGTCCCCGGCCTCGGAACCATCCTGGTAGGCGAAGATCCGGGTTCGATGACGTACGTTGCGGGTAAGCACCGCGACTGCGCTGAGGTCGGCATCGAATCCATCCGCATTGACCTGCCCGAAACGGCGTCAGAAGAAGAAATCCTTGCCGCAGTGAAGCAATTGAACGAGGACGATGCTTGCACCGGCTACATCGTTCAGCTTCCGCTTCCAAAGGGCATTGACACCAACAAGATCCTCGAAGCTATTGACCCTGCAAAGGACGCTGACGGACTGCACCCGACTAACCTCGGACGCCTGGTTCTGCGCGTTTCCGAGCCGATCAACTCGCCGCTTCCGTGTACACCGCGTGCAGTCATTGAGCTAATCACGCGCAACGGCATTGATCTGGCCGGCAAGGACATCGTGGTAGTTGGTCGTGGAACCACGGTTGGTCGCTCCATTGGCCTGCTATTGACCCGCAAGGACGTGAACGCAACCGTCACGCTGTGCCACACGGGCACGCAGGATTTGGCTGACAAGGTGTCCCGCGCAGACGTCGTCGTTGCCGCAACTGGCGCCGCCGGCATCATCACCGCGGACATGGTCAAGCCCGGCGCTGTTGTGCTGGACGTCGGCGTTTCCCGCGTTGAGGTGGACGGCAAATCCCGCCTCGCAGGCGACGTAGCAGATGGGGTTGACGAGGTCGCAGATTACCTTTCACCAAACCCCGGCGGCGTCGGTCCTATGACCCGCGCACTACTACTGGCAAACGTTGTCGAATCAGCTGAACGCGAGGCGGCCAAGCTAGAGAGCTAAAGCCTCTGCGATTCACTAAGACAAGAATCCCGGCCCTGTGTCATCGC
>DUQT01000156.1 GCA_012837655.1 Actinomyces sp.
ACGGGCTTTACGTTGAGGGCCACAAGGTTGACGCGGCAACACTGGTTGATGGGAACCAGCTCGTTATTGGCAGAACCCGCATCCTGTTCTGGACGTCTGCAGCACAGGAGCAGTACGGATAGCTCATGGCCTCTGATCTTGCGTTCACAATCCTGAGACTTGCCTACCTCATATTGCTTTGGGTACTGGCACTGGGTGCCGTTGCCGTTTTGCGTCAAGACATCTTCGGAACGGTTGTGACACCGCGCGGAAAGGGTCGCAAGCAGCTCGACAAACACCGCGCGGAGACGCGCCGCAAGCGCCGTCGCGGATCATCTGAACCTGACACGCCTACGAAACTACTGATTACCGGTGGACCGCTGGTTGGAACCTCGATGAAACTTGGAACGGCTGACATTGTGATTGGCCGCTCCCCCGCTTCGACGCTGGTTCTCGATGACGAGTACGCATCGTCCCGCCACGCGCGGCTACATCGTGATGACCAGGGCTGGTGGATTGAAGACCTCGGTTCCACGAACGGCACATACGTGGACGATGAACGCATAGCGCAACCTCGCTTACTCACCTTCGGAGTGAACGTGCGTATTGGCCAGACAACCCTTGAGTTGGTGAGCTAATGCCGGTCGACTTCAGGTTCGCCGCCCGCTCCGACGTGGGCCTAGTGCGCAAGAATAACCAGGACTCCGGGTATGCGGGCCCCCACCTGCTCGTCCTCGCGGACGGCATGGGCGGCCCCGCTGGTGGAGACATCGCGTCCTCCGTCGCGGTTGCCCACATGGCTCCGCTCGACGCGGATGACCACCCCGCCGACCGGATGTTGAGCCTGTTGCGCAACGCCCTCAATTCTGCACACGACGAACTTGTGGAACGATCCCAAGTCGACCCTGACCTACACGGCCTTGGCACTACCTGCATTGCGTTGATGCGTTCTGGATCCAAGCTCGCCATGGTTCACATCGGCGATTCGCGCGCTTACCTTCTGCGCGAAGGCACCCTCACGCAGGTCACGACCGACCACTCATTCGTTCAATACCTAATCCAAACCGGCCAAATCACCCCCGAGGAAGCCGAAAACCACCCGCAGCGAAGCGTCGTCCTTCGAATCCTTGGCGATTCAGATTCCGACGTCGTACCCGATGAATCGATTCGCGAGGCCGTAGTTGGCGACCGCTGGCTACTTTGTTCTGACGGTCTATCCGGGGTGGTCTCCCCAGACACCATCATCGAGACCCTGGCATCTATCGATGACCCGGGCGAATGCGCTGAAAAACTCATTCGACTTGCACTGCGAAGTGGCGGTCCGGACAACATCACCTGCGTCATCGCGGACGTTGTACCGTCAGATTCGGTGGAGCCACAATCCCCCCAAATCGTGGGAGCTGCGGCGGTCGATCGAAAGCGCCCTTCCCGGGGCGGCTCTAGTGCAGCCGCCCGAGCTGCGAAACTTTCACCCTCAGAAGCTGACTCTGACGAGGACGAGGACATCCCGCCCGATCGTCGCCCCTGGATAGGAACCTTCATAGGCCTGATCGTTTTCGCCGCTATTGTGCTTGGCTTGTGGGGTGGGTACACCTGGTCACAAAACCAGTATTATGCGCAATTGCGAGATGACCAAGTTGTCATTTATCAAGGTATTCCGCAATCTGTTGGGCCGTGGGACTTATCCCACGCAATTGAAGTAACTTCTGTTGAGGCTTCCGATCTGAAGCCCGTTGAGCGAACCCGACTGCAGGAACCTGTTCGCAGGTCTTCACGGGAAGACATCGACAAGTACATCGCATCACTCATGCGCGATAAGACGGAACAAGAAGCAGCCACCGATCCCAGCGAAACCGATCCGGAAGAATCTGAAACCACTGAAACGACGGGTCGAAATTCGTCGGATTCAACGGGAGGGCGCTAATGGCGACGGTGACTATATCTCCGCCGCGGTCACGGCCTCTTGTTGAGCTTCTACTACTCGTCCTCGCGATCGCCGCTGGCCTTGGTGGATACATTCTGACGTCTTTGAACAG
>DUQT01000157.1 GCA_012837655.1 Actinomyces sp.
ATTGCTGCATTTCTTCTAGAGCGTAAAGGGCTGACCGAGCCTATATCTGCTTTGGTGTTAGCATTATCTGATTTTCCGGCGAATGTTCCCCAATGTCATATTGGAGACATGGGGGTGCCAGAAAACTGGAAAGATCTTTCATTGTGGTCAAGACACCAAATGTAGGTTAAGAGTGTCTTGATAGGGCAGAGTAGCCTCACAGCGTTGTCAGACGTTAAAAGTCGCCAAGAATTCTGCAGTTGTTACGCTGGAAGCAAATTCCAGATTGATTTCGCGCGCTCCGAAAACCATTGTTTGGCCTGTGCCCACGCGGATATGTGTAGCTCGAGGCAGTAGGGCCCGTTCTGTAGTTTCCCGCAACCGCACCTTTCATCTATGGCGCATCAAGCGTCCACGGGTTATCGTATATGAAAAGGTATAGATTTGAACGACTTTGGCGGTCGTGGCCAAATCTATACGTAGAACACGAAAATCAAGGTTTTTGCCAACTTGATTCACGAGAAGGAGAAAGACCATGAATACCCACGGATTCGAAGATTCCATCGACAACGGAGACCGGCACTCCAGGCCAGTCTGACGCGCATTCTCTCTCGGTTGGACCTGACTGTCCGCTGCTGCTCCACGACGTAGAGCTAGTTCAGAAGCTCGCCCATTTCGACCGCGAGCGCGTTCCGGAGCGTAGCCCGCACGCTAAGGGCTAAGGCGCCTTCGGCGAGTTCGAGGTAACCGGCGACGTCAGCAAGTACACAAAGGCGAAGTTCCTTCAGCCGGGTGCAAAGACCCGCATGATGGCTCGTTTCTCCACCGTTGCCGGCGAGCTTGGCTCCCCGGACACGTGGCGCGACGTCCGCGGTTTCGCGCTGAAGTTCTACACCGAGGACGGAATTTTCGACATGGTCGGAAACAACACCCCGGTGTTCTTCGTACGCGACCCGATGAAGTTCCCTGACTTCATTCACTCGCAGAAGCGCACCCCGGATTCCGGCCTGCGCTCCGTGAACATGCAGTGGGATTTCTGGACACTTTCGCCCGAAACCGCACACCAGGTCGCCTACCTAATGGGCGATCGTGGCCTGCCGCGCACTTGGCGCAACATGAACGGCTACTCCTCGCACACGTACATGTGGGTTAATGAGGACGGAGAGTGCTTCTGGGTCAAGTACCACTTCCTGACCGACCAGGGCGTCGAGAACATGACCAACGAAGAGGCCGATAAGATGGCCGGTGAGGACTCAGACTTCCACCGCCGCGAGCTCTTCGAAGCGATCGAGCGTGGCGACTACCCGTCGTGGACGCTAAAGGTTCAGATCATGCCTTACGAGGATGCGAAGGACTGCCGCTTCAACCCGTTCGACCTAACCAAGACTTGGTCACAGAAGGACTATCCGCGTATCGAGGTTGGCCGCTTCACTCTGAAGGAGAACCCAACCAACCACTTCGCTGAAATCGAACAGGCAGCATTCTCGCCCTCGAATATGGTTCCGGGAACCGGAATCAGCCCCGACAAGATGCTCGTGGCACGTACGTTCTCCTACCCGGATGCGCAGCGCAACCGCATTGGTACGAACTACAACCAGCTGCCGGTGAACGCGCCGACCAACCCGGTGAACTCCTACGATAAGGAGGGCGCAATGCAGTACCACCACTCGGGTGATGCGCCGGTTTACGCGCCGAACTCCTACGGTCGTGCGTACCAGGATGAGGAAGGCCGCGTCGAAAACGGTTGGGAGTCCGACGGTGAAATGGTTCGCGCGGCGTACACGCTGCACTCCGAGGACGACGACTTCGGCCAGGCGCACACCCTGGTCCGCGACGTTTTCAGCGACGAGGAACGCGCACGCCTAGTCGACACCCTTGTCGGCCAGATGCGTCAGCTGGACGACATCGTCCGCGAAAACTTCATCAAGTACTGGAAGAACATTGAAGAGGACGTGGCTGCCGCAGTTGTCGAAAAGTACAACGCGTAGCTCGCGCTTCGAGTCTGTGACGCAGATTTATTAACTGGCACGTATTACGCGCGCAAGAGCCCCCACGTTCAGTAAACAAGCTGAGCGTGGGGGATTTCCATGCCATCGAGGGTTTTCATAATTCGAAGCTGCGATCAACGTACGATGGGTTTCATGACCAACGACGCTACGCAGTACACCTGGACGGCTTTCTATTCAGAGTTTGCAGATAGGTTGCTTGACTTTAAAGAGGATCGGCAGGCGCTCATATCTGCAGTTCAAAGTGTGTTCCGAGATATTGGAATAAAGTTGCCGAAACTCGAGGTGGACGGTGTTCCTACTGACATTGACCCGTTCACGGTCATTGGCCTGTTCAACAAGGGTATTACTAGAGCGAACAGAAAGAAGATCGTCGCTGAGCTTGCATCAAAGCTGAGGATTGTGGCGCCGGAGCCCGATGATTTTCTGGGTGTGCCGTTGTTGAATAACCTGAACGCGACATTCTATGCCTTCTCTGATAATCCAAAACGCGGGGCAGGAGACATAGACAGACTCTGGGACGTGTTCAAAACCGCGCTTGCGTATTCCGATGATCCCAACGCGACCAGTAGGGCCGCATTTTCTGCGGCCTACGATTCGGTCCTGCACCAACCGGGACTGAAGTGGAAGATCACTCAGGGACTGTTCTGGGTTCGTCCGTTTACGTTTTTGAATCTTGACTCAAGGAATCGTTGGTTCCTTGAACAGCCCGGGACCATGTCCACAAATGTCGTGCAGACACTGAAACCGTTGAAAGAAGCTCCAGAATCCAGTGTTTACCTAAGCCTTTGCAACGAAGTCCGTGAAGAACTGCGGTCTGGAAAATACGAATACCAAAACTTTCCCGAGCTTTCTGCTAAGGCCTGGAAAGTATCCACGGAGGTTAACGAGCAGAAAAAGGCGAAGGAGAAAGCGGCACAAGAACAGGCTTTGGGTGACGCTGATGTTGATACTGTCAGCTATTGGCTCTATGCGCCCGGTACGGATGCTTCGCAGTGGGATGCCTTCTACAGTCGCGGCATCATGGCCATAGGGTGGCCCAAACTTGGTGACTTGTCCTTATTTGAAAACAAGGAGGACATTCGCTTAAGACTGCAAGAAATCTATGGCGATGAATCCTCCTACAAGAATTCCGCCCATGCTACCTGGCAGTTTTCCCGAGAAATTAAGCCGGGTGACGTCGTTTTTGCAAAGCGTGGATCCACCGAGATCGTAGGCCGAGGTGTTGTAAAGGGCGATTATTCATTCGATTCTGGAGCTGGAGAGTACCCACATATTCGTGACGTTGAATGGAAAGAGCGTGGAGCGTGGCACACGCGGGATCAACTTGTGAGGAAGACGCTCACCGAGATTACTGACTACCCGGATTTGATATCCGAACTTGAATCCCTTGTGGGTACTGCAGAAGAACAGATCGATGAGGTCGAAGAACGCCAGGTTGAGTATCCCGAATACTCCAAGGAGGATTTCCTCGACGAGGTCTACATGGATGATGACGCTTACGACACCCTGACAGGCGTATTGGTCTCTAAGAAGAACCTCATCTTGCAAGGAGCTCCAGGCGTTGGAAAAACCTTCATTGCAAAGCGCCTCGCGTACTCAAATATGGGGCTAAAGGACGTGAGCCGCGTTCAGATGGTTCAGTTCCACCAAAGCTATTCATACGAAGATTTCATCGAAGGCTACCGGCCAAGTGGCGCGGGCTTCGAGTTGGAAAAAGGAGCGTTCTACACATTTTGCAAACGCGCCCAGGACGATGAAGAAAACGACTACTTTTTCGTGATCGATGAGATCAACCGGGGCAACATCTCCAGGATTTTCGGTGAGCTATTGATGCTGATCGAAAGCGACAAGCGGGGCCCGAACAATAAGCTCCAACTGCTCTACTCAGGCGAGAAGTTCTACGTCCCAAGAAACGTGTACATAATCGGAATGATGAACACAGCCGACCGCTCGCTCGCAATGCTCGACTACGCAATGCGTAGACGTTTCGCCTTTTTCGACCTTAAACCTGCATTCGATAGTGCGGGATTCAAGGCATACCGCCGCGGCCTCAATAATGAAAAATTCGACGCGCTTGTGCGCACAGTGGAACGACTGAATATTGATATTTCCGAGGACGATTCGCTAGGGGATGGATTCTGCATTGGACACAGCTACTTCACCGGAATGGAGCCGAACGACGTAGCGGAAGCAAAGCTTGCTGCAATCGTCAACTACGAAATAGTGCCAATGCTCAAAGAATATTGGTTTGACGATTCGCAGAAGGCGCGTGAGTGGGCCGACCGTTTACGCGATTCAATCAGATGATCCGAATCCAAAACATCTTTCACATGCTCGTGTACGCGTTTTCTGTGCTCAACGAGCAGGGATATCGCGACGTCGCTGTCGAAGAATTTGAAAATACGGGCGACCTGTATGCGGCGATCCTGGAACGCGGTATCGAAAGCCAGGTCAAACGTGGATTGGGTAGAGAATACCGCTCGCGGACACAGGCGCTTTCATCCCTGCGCGGCAAGGTCAACATGAGCGAGTCGTTGAAGTCCCAAGCCATTCTGCGTCGCCAACTCGTCTGCTCTTACGACGAGTTCACCGTTGACTCGCAGATGAATCGGATTCTGAAGGCGACAGTTCAGGTGCTCCTGCGTTCGGAAATCTCGAAGACTCGCAAGAAGAAGCTGAAAAGTCTCATGGTCTACTTCGCGGAAGTGAAGCCGGTGGACTTGCGTCTTGTGGATTGGCAGTTTCGGTACGATCGCAATAATCGCACCTATCGAATGCTGATGGCTATATGTTGGCTCATTTCGAAAGGACTGCTTCAAACACAGGATGATGGTTCTACGCGCCTAATGGATTTCCTCGATGACCAGAGCATGTTCCGCCTCTACGAGAAGTTCCTGCTCGAGTACTACCGCAAAGAACACCCACAAATCACAGCAACAGCAAGCTACATCAACTGGGCGCTTGACGATGGGGTCGATGACGACCTGCCGATCATGAAGAGTGACATCATGCTTTCGCGCGGCGATGACGTCCTCATTATTGACGCGAAATACTACACGCGAACCATGCAGCAGCAGTTCGGAAACCGCACCTTGCATTCAGGGAACCTGTACCAGATTTTCACGTATGTGAAGAATAAGGAGGCCGAGTTGTCGCGTGACGGTGCGGAGGGTACGGTCTCGGGAATGCTGCTCTATGCCAAGACGGATGAGGACGTCCAGCCAGATAGTGTCTTCCAGATGAGTGGCAACCGTATCAGTGTGCAGACGCTGGACTTGAACCTGCCCTTTGCTGAGATTCGCAATCAGCTGGACGCGATCGTTGACACCCATTTTGGGTCGACGGGTCTTTGGTCAGAAACGATCGCGGGGCGAAAAGGAAAAGGGCTGTAATCGCCATTCATGCCAAAATTTGTGGTGAAATCGGAAGTCGGGCGAACATAACACTCAACATAACACTCAACATAACCATGTGGGAAGTAAGTGTTATGTTATGTGTTATGTTCACGCCAGGCGACGTCGTTTCGATTGGCATTTTCTTGCTTTTTCAAAGATGGCTTCCCATCGCACGTTTGTTTGATGGGCAAGGCCGTTGGTTACTCGGTAGTAGAAGATCCTGTCGAAGGGTTCACTTCCACGGTTGAAGTTAACCAGGCTGATGGTGCTTACCAAGTTCTAGTAACAAACACGCAGGG
>DUQT01000158.1 GCA_012837655.1 Actinomyces sp.
CCCGGAATGAGTTTGTTCCTAAGCGCCATTGCACGCAAATACGCGGTAAGCGGCGTTACGAACACGTCGAACACAAAGTCCACTGCGGCAACTATCTACCTGTCCACGGGCGCATGGAACGTGGCGCCCAGTTTGAGGCGCTTCCTAACTCGAGGGGCCTTCCCCACGGGCACTCCCCTAATGACCGACTGGGGCCTGTCGCAGACCGGCTGGTTCCGTTCCGGCCCCGAACATAAGCGCACGCAGCTGCGTCGCCTTGCCAAAGAACTTCCTTGGGTCAAGTGGATCCTAGTTGGCGATGATGGGCAGCACGACCCGCAGCTCTACACCGAGTTCGCGATCGAACATCCCGACAACGTCGCCGGCATCTACATCCGCACGCTAACCACCGCCGAGCAGGTACTGAACCACGGCATTGCCGACCCGCGTATCCACCTCGATCCATTAATCGCGCAGGTTCCTAAATCAATTCCCGTGATTATTGGCGAGGACGGATTTGAGCTCACCCGCAAGGCACTTGAAGCTCATCTTCTGTGAAACCTGCACAACCGAGCACGCCCTCGAGCTTCCCATCCGGCGATGTTTTGGGTATCACGTTTCGAAACACTTTTCGCCACTGTGATCGCGGTTGCGTAATGTATAAGCGCGGGCATTTTGCCCGTATACGTACGCTAGGCGACAATATGTCGTGAGAATCAACAATCAAATCTCTTAAAGGGGACGAAATAATGGCTAATAAACCAGCGCCTACAGATGCGCTTGACTATGCAATTCCTTCGACTGTCCCCACGCACTGGTACAACTTAACGGCGGATTTTCCGGAGCCGGTCGCTCCGCATTTGAACCCGGAGACTCGCGAGCCCCTGAAGCCCGAGGAACTCTACCCGCTGTTTTCCAAGGCGTTGGTGGAACAAGAGTTTTCCACCGAACGATGGATCGAGATTCCGCAGGCAGTTCGCGAGGTGTACGCAAACTGGCGTCCGTCGCCCCTGTTCCGCGCGCGTCGTCTGGAGAGGCGCCTGGGAACTAAGGCGAAGATTTACTACAAGTACGAGGGCGTTTCACCGGCTGGTTCGCACAAGCCGAATTCAGCTATCGCGCAGGCTTACTTCAACGCTATTGAGGGCACGACCAAGCTGACCACCGAGACGGGTGCGGGCCAGTGGGGCGCTTCGCTGGCCATGGCGTGTGCAATGTTTGGCCTGGAGTGCGAGGTCTTCCAGGTTCGTTCCTCTTACGACTCGAAGCCGTACCGTCGCATGCAGATGGAGGCTTACGGCGGCACGTGCCATTCCTCTCCGACGGATATCACTGAAGCGGGACGCAAGATTCGCGAGGAAGATCCGGACACAACCGGTTCGCTTGGAATGGCGATTTCAGAGGCCGTGGAAGTGGCTGTTCACTCTGAGAACACCCACTACTCGCTGGGTTCGGTACTGAACCACGTGATGCTTCACCAGACGGTGATTGGCCTGGAGGCGATCGAGCAGCTGAAGAAGGCTGGCGAGGAGCAGGCTGACGTCGTGTTTGGTTGTGCGGGTGGTGGATCTAACCTGGCTGGCTTGGCTTTCCCGTTCATTGGTGAAAACCTTCGCGAAGGTAAGACGACGCGCATCGTCGCTTGTGAACCGTCTGCATGTCCTTCGATGACTGAGGGCGAATTCCGCTACGACTTTGGTGACGTTGCTGGTTTGACGCCGCTGTTGAAGATGTACACGCTTGGGCACGAGTTTGTTCCGCCGTCGATTCACGCTGGCGGTCTGCGTTTCCACGGCATGAGCCCGATGGTGTCGCACGCTAAGCACCTTGGCCTGCTGGATTCGATTGCTGTTGGTGAGCATGAGACGTTCGCAGCTGGCTTGGAGTTCGCTCGCGCTGAGGGCATCATCCCTGCGCCGGAGTCCACGCACGCAGTGGCTGGTGCGCTGAACTACGTGAAGAGCGGTCAGGCGAAGGACGGCGAGGTCATCGTGATCGGCCTTTCAGGTAACGGTGTCTTGGACCTTCCGGCTTATGAGAAGGAGCTCGAACTAGAGCGCCAAGAAAAGCTGGATCAGTAATCTAAACCCACTTGAGTGGGACACAGTTGAAGCGGGTCACCGGTCGGTGGCCCGCTTTCACGTTGCACAGTGCTCATTGACCAACTTTTGCCCATGGCGGCACGCTTCGCCCGATGCCGGCACGCGGCCGGAACGCCGTGTTGATTCACGCCACGCGCGTGAACGCGAAGTGGCACCCTTTATTTGGCTATTTCTACAACGGGACAGTCGGCGAGCACGTTGATCATGGCTTGCCGTTCTTTCCTGGTGACGGACAGGTCCCACTCGGACTTGACCCAGACTTGTCGGCCGATGAAAGCGCAGTGGTAAGCCTTATTTTCAGGTAGCCACTGATCTGCAGTGAGGTGCCCCTTGTCTTGGTTGGCATCCCCAGATACGGCTAAGAGGTTGCGCTGGTCGTTCGCGAATTTCTGCCGCGTGGGAATGTCCCACTCCCAGGCGCCCGCATACCAGGCGTCAGCAAGCGCAACGACGTGATCGATTTGAACAACCGCGGAGGTGTCTGCTCCGCGCTCGAAGTAGATCGTCTGCGAAGTGTAGGGGTCTTCCAGAATCCCTGCTTCGACGACGCAGTTGTGCGTCGCGTCCCGATACGCGACCGCTTTCATGTCCCGAGCGAGCACGTCATTTCGCGTGTCACAACCGTTGTGGTCTTCATCGGCCCACGCCTGCCCGAACGCCTCCCGGTTGTATTCGGGAACTTCCACCCAGTCCCTTACTGCCAGCCCTTCCAGGCGAGTCCGCACCTGTGACGCGGGTACGTCCTCGACACGCGCATTACCCGTGAGGAATCGCGACAGTTTGGGTGATGCAGAAACCAGAAGAATCCCCGCGATCACAACTATGATCACGAGGACTATCACGTCCCCTACCCGCGGCTTACGCATGTTTTAACTGTGCTCCAGTCCGCTCGTAGAGCGAAACCTTTCCAAAATTTTTGTGGACGAGGGCGCGGCTGGCACCCTGTGAAAAACTCCTATTCAATCGCCTCAATCAGGGAGGGGTCGTTGTTGCGCACGTTGCCGACGGCTTTCCCGACTTTGCGCGGATGCAGGTTCGGCCCCGGAATGGCATCGAGCATTTGCTGCACATCGCCATCATCCTGCGTCTGTGGATCCAGCCAGTCGGCCCACATGTCACTTGGCACGACCACGGGGGAACGGTCGTGGATGTGTCCGACAGCGTCCGGCGCGGACCGCGTAATGATCGCGAAGGTGCGCAACCATTCATCGCCCTCGGGATTCTTCCACGCGTCATAAATGCCGGCGAATCCCATGACGGGGTCGCCGTCGCCCTGCGAGAGGAACCACGGCTGCTTTCCCCCATTTTCCACTTGCCACTCGTAGTAACCGTTCGCCGGAACTAGGCATCTTTGCCGACGCGCAGCGCCCTTGAATGAAGGTTTGTCCAGGAGGGTCTCCGACCTCGCATTAATCATCGGCCGCTTCGCATCCCGCGCCCAACTGGGCACGAGCCCCCACTGGAGCAGTTGCATTCGCCGCCCCGAGTCCTCAGCCCCGTCCTCGTAACGTTCCAAAATCACGGGCAGCATCTGCGACGGTGCCGCGTTAAACGTTGGCCGCGCATCGCCAAGCGTGAAATCAACGTCGAAAAGGCGCGCCATTTCGTCTTCTGGCGTCCAAAGTCCGTAACGTCCGCACATATTTCCCCCTGGGTTTCGTACCTGCAGACTATCGCAGGCCGCGGACATTAATCTTCCGATATTCGAGGGCGGGGCTGGCAAACGCTCTGGGTGCACGCGCAACGCGCGGACCCGTCATAAGACACGGAGCGTAGCGACGAGCACGCAACGCAAGGCGGGTCGACGCGCAACGCGCAGGAAAGCGCTAGTTGCCGCGGTCGTCGCTCTTGGTTTCGCCACAGTCGGGGTGGTTTGCGTTGCGGTCATCGCTCTTGTTTTCG
>DUQT01000159.1 GCA_012837655.1 Actinomyces sp.
CCTGGCTGACTTAGCTGCCTGACTTAGCCGCCTGGCCTGCCTGTCTGACCTAGCTGCCTGGCCTCCTTTTCGCACCATTCCGCCTAAATTTCGATTCAGACCCAAAGTGGAGGTTTTGGTGTCGTTTTTGGCCAGTTACCGTCTGATTCGATTTTTGAGGGCGGTGCTGGCACACCCTTTCAGACCCAAAGTGGCGGTTTCAGGGTGTTATTAGCCAGTTGCCCTCTGAATGGTTTTAGTAGCCCGTTGCCCCGATGGCTTTGAGACCCCAAGTGGCGGTTTCAGGGTGTGTTTTGGTCAGTTCCCGTCTGAATGGTGTTTAGAACGGGCTGCTGAGAAACCATTCCGACCCCTAGTGGCAGAAACAGCACCTGTATTTGCCAGTTACCGTCTGAATCGATTTTTGAGGGCGGTGCTGACACACCCATTCAGACCCAAACCGTCCGGAAACTGAGGTTGAACCGTTGAAACTTGGTAGTTGGGGTCTGAAAGGTAATTTTGCTGCATCGCACCCGGGCAGAAAGGACGCCGCTAAGGGTCTGAATCGAGTTTCGGGCGGCAACCCAGCCACCCAGCGGAAGCCACTATAGGTCTGAATCGCAACTCAGACAGAAACCAAGCTACCCAGCGGAAGCCATTTTGGGTCTGAAACCCAATTTTTGGCACCGCGGCAGCCGTGCCAACCCTAGAAAAGAAGGAAATGCCCGCCACCGGCGGGGATTCGATCTTCATTTAAGAGCTCTATGCGGGAGCGAACGCAAAACAACGGTTTAGGTTAAGCCACTTTACGTCTGAATGGGGTATTGCGGCTGTCGCATAGGTAAGATTCATGCCGCTTTGGGTCTGAATACCATGATGGGGGAGTTTGTTTCGCGGCAACCCAACGTTCTACCAGAGCCCTATCCGGCAACCTCACTTGCTGCCGGCCAACTTCAGGCCTCCTACCGGTTCCACAAGCTCGGCCAGAAGACACCGACCCCGCGGGCAATCTTCCTCACCAGCGGCAACGAGATCCCCACCACAGAGTGAGGGTCTCCCGTCACTCCCTCGATAAATGGGCCGCCAAGCCCATCAATCGTGAATGAGCCAGCGACTTCTAGCGGCTCACCCGTCGCAATATAGGCACGAATCTCATCGTCGTCCAGCTGCGTGAAGTGAACCGTTGTCGCACATGATTCGGCGCGCTTATCGGTAACCTCTACAGATTTCCCATCATCCGAAATACGCAGGTGCACAACCGCATGTCCGGTGTGTAGCGTGACATCGTTGCCGGAAAGCTGGCGAATACGCTTAAACGCAACATCAGCCGAATGCGGCTTGCCTAACAACGCGCCATCCACCTCGAGCATTGAATCGCAAGCCACCACAATAGCCTCGCTAGGCTGCACCATTTCCTGATCAGAAGCGAACTTAAGAAGCTCACTCGCACTGATCAACGGAACCACAGTCGCCGCCTTAGCTTCCGCAAGAGCAACAACCTTCGCGGGCGCATCCTCAGCCGACTCAGAGTTTGAGAACCTAGCAAGAACAGCGTCCTCATCAGCGTTAGACACCATGATCAACGGTTCGATTCCCGCCGCCCGCAAAGTCTTAGCGCGCGCCGGCGAAGCCGAAGCTAAAACGAAAACCGTGCTCGACTCGCGAGAGCGCGTTGCGGCACCGTCCGTACCATCCACACTGTCGGCACCAGCCAGTTTGGAAGCACCGGCCGCGCCACCCGCACCAGCCTTAGCAGATACGCCACCCGCGCCGGTCCCGACAAAACGCGACTCTGAGGAACCCGCTCCAGCCCCGTCCTGCCCGTTAGTCACGCCCCATCACGTCCTCGAGGACGGCCAACGGCAAACCACCCAACGCGAGTGCGCGGTCGTGGAAGGTTCGTAGCGGCTCGTCGGGGTGTCGTTTTTGCCACGAGTCGCGCACGGATTCCCACACGCGCTGCCCCATCTTGTAAGACGATGCCTGCCCGGGCCAGCCGAGGTAGCGGGTCGTTTCGAACTCGAGGAAGCTCGGATCCATCGCAACATTCGAGTGCATGAACGCCCACAGATCATTGCGATCCCAGACATCGCTGGGCACGTCAGTCTCGCCGAGGTTCAAATACGGCGAGTTCACAGCCGCGCCCTCGTACATCGAATCCGAAATCCCGATCGACGAAAGGTACGCGGACGACGGCCGTTGCAAACCAAGATGGACGCCAATATCCACGAGGACGCGCGCGGCCCGCAACCTTTGCGCGTCAAGCATGCCGAGCTGTTCGGCGGAGTGGGGGAGGAAGCCGAGCTCGTTCATGAGTTCCTCCGCGTAAAGCGCCCACCCTTCCCCGTGCCCGGAGAACCAGCACAGCTGTCGTCGCCACCGATTCAGCGTGTCTTTCATTGAAACGGCGCGGGAAAGTTGCATGTGGTGGCCGGGCATGCCCTCGTGGTAGACGGTCGTTTTTTCCTGCCACGTGTGGAAAACTTCAACGCCTGGCGGGACCGCCCACCACATCGTTCCGGGGCGCGAAAAGTCGTCGGTCGGCGCCGTGTAGAAAATCCCACCGTCCCCAGCCGGCGAGATCATACAGTCCAACTCACGCATCTGGGGCGTCACCGTGAAATGACGATCCGCCAAAAATTCCACGGCCGCGTTGGACGTTTCTTTCATCCACCGCACCAATTCTGCAGTTCCGTGCAACTGGTGTTCGGGGTCGTTATTCAGATTTTGGAGGGCGTGGCTGACTGGAAGTCCGGGTTCGAAGAGCTCATCAACGATCTGTTGCTGCCGCATGTGGATGTGTAGTAGTTCTTCTAGCGCCCATTGGTAGGTTTCTTCGGGGTCGATGCGGGTGCCGAGGAACCTCGCGGAATGCAGGATGTATTCGTCGCGGCCAACGCCGTCGTGGTTTGTAGCGCGCGGCAACACGGTGTGGTTCAGCCACGTCGCAAAGTCATGGGTGGCACCCTGCGCGCCAACGATCGCGAGCTCCAAACGCCCAGCCATCTGCTGGTCCTCTGCCACATCAGAAGCGCGGAATTCCTGGCGCAACCGCGCATACGGGTCAAGCTGCCCGCGCTGCGCCTTCAAATCCACAAGCGCCGCCTGAACCTGCACCTTTGTAGGAGTGCGACCGTTTTCAATCGCGTGCCCGAGGCCGGAAATATAAGAACGGTAAGCCTCTGGCACGGCCTCGACGCGGCGGATGACGTCTTCCCAGTCGGCTTCGCTCTCCATTGGCATCAGCGTGAATGGGTCGCGAATCTGCTGCAGCGGCGAATCGATGTTGTTCAGCGTGCCCACTGTTAGACCGGCGTCGGCCAGCTCCTGCTGGATCGACAAATCCCACTCCAGCGCACTAAGCGTTACCTGATCGACAGCGTCCAACTGGTCGCGATCCGCGGCCTCCTTCGCCTCCGCGAGCACCGCCCTCCTCAAATCAGTCGACGCAGATTCACCGGCAGGGGAGAAATCCGAAATCGTACGTTCCCCAAGCGGCGCGCCAATGTCGATGGCGACTTCGGGTTGAAGTTCGATCAAACGATCAACATAGCTTTCAGCAATGCGGTCTAACGAGGATGGCGTGCGCATCAGGCTCCCTTCGATTTCCCTATCAACAGTAAAATACCGCGCCAGTCGCCACTCGCGGACGTGATTGACGGGTGTGGAACCGTGACCTGTCAGAAACTTGTGGATTATTTTTGCGGGCGAGGGCGCGGCTGGCCTGCGCGAACAGGAAGCGAACGCACCGCGCACGGACCCGCGCCGCGCGCTCCGCCCTCGAGACTGTTAAAACCGCGGGAAGTCAACCAAAGGTCGGGATACTAACACGATATGGGGAAAGCGCAAAGAATCTGTTCGTAATTTGTGGGAAATTACGCCAAACCGCCCATAAATGGCGGTTTCAAGCTGACAACGGGCGCTGAAACCCTTAATCTTCTAAGTTGAGGGCACAAAACAGTGCCTCCGATAATCGTCCATACTGTAAATCAAACCCTACCGAGAGGTTTTAACATGTCCGTTAACCGCACTCAGCTTGTAGCAAAGATTGCCGAGAAGGCTAACCTCACCAAGGTTCAGTCCGATGCAGCTCTTGCAGCTTTCCAGGAAATTCTGATCGAGTCCCTCTCCGAGGGCGAGCCCGTCAAGGTCACCGGCCTGTTCTCCGTCGAGCGCGTTGAGCGTGCCGCACGCACCGGCCGCAACCCGCAGACCGGTGAGCAGATCCAGATTCCGGCTGGCTACGGTGTGAAGATCTCCGCTGGCTCCACCCTGAAGAAGGCTGTCCAGAAGAAGTAATTGGTCCTTATGACCGAATAA
>DUQT01000160.1 GCA_012837655.1 Actinomyces sp.
AGTGCCATTCAACCTCGTCATCGCCCTTTGGCGCAGGCGGGTAGGGGTAAACCCCTGTTTCGTGCTCGCCTGCGGAATCCGTCGCGGAACCGGTTGCGTCGCCTGGCTTGGCTGACTTGGCTCGGCGCGCTGAACCCGCTGACTTGCCTGAGCCCGCTGACTTGCCGGACCGCGCTGAGCCTGCCGAAGTGGCCGAATCGTCCTCGCCGGCAAATCCGCTGTAGACAATCGAGTCAAAAGATGTTGGGTCATCCGCGGACTTCTTGGAGCCAGCAGAACCCTTCGCATCGGTGTCTGCCCCCGATGCACCGTCTCCTTGCGCGTCCGCACGGTCCTGCTCCGCGCTCTTTGCTTCGAGTTCCGCTGCCCGCTGCGCTTCCTCTTCAGCTTGGCGCTTAGCCTCGCGCTTTTCGCGGCGTTGCTCTTGCAGTTCAGCGGCCTTTTTGGCGATGCGCTCAGCGGTCTGACTCATGAACGCCTTTGACCGGGAAGCGTAGTCGCGCGACTTGTCCGCAACCTGCTTCGCAACGCTCGCCGCGCCGGCCGCGGCAGCACCACCCGCTAGAGCGGCACCAGCCTTACCAGCACCCCCAGCACCGCCCTCAGCTGATTCAGCTGCCGGAGGTGGCGGCGGCGCCTCCACGTCCTCATCCTCCGAACGACGCGAAACGCCGGGAAAACGCTCATCCAAAGACGCCAAGAAATCGCGCGTGTTCTGCGAAATCTGATCCCTTGACGCATCCGCCTTTGAAGAATCGCGCGACGACGCATCCCGCGAAGATTCATTTTCCGAGGGCGTGGCTGAGCCTCCCGAAGATTTTGACGCTTCAACGTATTCGCGGGCTTCTCGGTCGTTCGCGAGTTCTTCGCGCATCTCCTCAGTGTGGCGCTGCAGGCGACCGCGTAGCTTGTTTGCAAGGGCGCCGGACACCATCGCGGAGTTCAGCTCGTCCAGATTCTGTTCAAAGTCAGATTCACTAAAGGTGCCCGTTTGGTCATTTGACGTCGCAGTTGAACCCGACGATGCGGCGGCATCTGCAGACGCGGTGTTGGCATCAGAGGAAGAAGCCGCGCTGGTATCAGAAGTGGGGGCTGTGGATGAGTCTTTTTGGCTGTCGCTGGGATCCGACGGCGTGGATGCTTCCAGGTCGTCGGGGAGATCGCGATTGTTTTCAGACATTAAGCCCCCTTTTGAATGACAACTGCCAGATTAGTACACAGTCTCACTTCAGTGACATTGGCGTGCCGATATCAGTGAAAGGTCACCAAAATTGCGTCGTCACACCAGTCGTTAACGGTCGTCACCCTGGTCTTGGGTCGGATCAGTTGGAGGTTCCCCGATATGACCATCCTGATCGTCAATCGAGACATCCCCTGCACGATCCTGAACATCTTCGCGTTGTGATTCTTCAGTAGCACGGCTGGCCTCTGCACCAGGCTGCGGGGCGAACCTGCGCAGTGGTGGAATGCGCGTTCCCAGTAGGCCCAGGGCGCTCTCAAAGTTGCGGGAGTCGAACTTGGCGAGCAGTGCCACGTAAACGATGGTCACCACAACGGCGACGAGGATTCCTCGCAGAATGCCGCCAACAATGCGCATCGTGACCGAGTCAGCAATGTGGAACGGACCCACGAAATGCAG
>DUQT01000161.1 GCA_012837655.1 Actinomyces sp.
GGGTCAATCACATCGCGAAGCGCTTCTTCAACCTCTTCAGCGGTTAGTTCTCCACGGCTTTCATGGTCGATCCCCGTGCCGGGCGCAGGTGTTTCTACTTCTTGAAAACGCTGTTCTACCGGGTCGGGATTAGCCATTGGGTTACTCATTGTTCTTCTCCTCCAATGCGATACCTGCCTTTGCTAGCGCGTCACGAAGCGCGTACCAGCCCAGCAGCGAGCACTTGATTCGGTTCGGGAATTTAGCAGTTCCCTCAAACGCAGCGCCGTCCTCGAGACGATCCAAAATATCTTCGGAAACGCCCTTTCCACGCGAATGCATCATTGTTTCAAAGTCATGGTAGAGCTGCGAGATTTCATCGATGGATTTGCCTTCGATCATCTCGCTCATTACGGAGATGGATGCCTGCGAGATCGAGCATCCGTCGCCCTCCCACATGTAGTCAACGAGTTCGCCATCCTTAACTTTGACGCCGAGTGTCACTTCGTCACCACACGTTGGATTAACTTGGAACGACGTTGCATCGATATCTTCAGGAATGGTCCCCTCTCCGATTCGCTCACGCGAATGGTCCAGGATTACCTGCTGATACAGCATTTCCAAATCGGACACTTATAAACCTCCAAAGAAGCCGCGTACACGTGACAGGGCCTCACCGAATCTATGTACTTCGTCTAGCGTAGTCGTCACTGACGCGGAAGCGCGATTCGAAGACCGCACGTTAAAGAAAGTGTGAAGTGGAATAGCGCAGTGGTGTCCCACTCGAACTGCGACTGATTCCGAATCTAAGTACTGGCCCACATCATGGGGGTGGATCCCCGGAACTTCAAAGGCAACGACACCGATTCGGTTACTTGTGTCTGCAGGGCCAAGAATTCGCACGCCTTCCACGTCAGAGATGACCTTAATCATCTCCTCGGTAATCCGATCCTCATACTTCGCGATTCGGTCCATGCCGATCTCATCTAAGAATCGGAGTGCTTCAGCCCAGCCCACAGCCTGGGCAACGGGTTGCGATCCCGCTTCAAAGCGAGCTGGCGGCGGAAGATAAATCGTGTTTTCCATTGTTACGTGGCCGATTACGGATCCACCAACCAGGACGGGAGGCATGGCCTCCAAAAGTTCATACCGTCCCCACAGCGCACCAATGCCTGTCGGGCCGAGCATCTTGTGGGACGAAAAGACTGCAAAATCAACGCCAAGTTCTTGAACGTCAACAGGCATGTGGGCAGAAGACTGGCACGTATCAAGCAGTACCATTGCGCCAACATTTCGAGCCGCCTGCACGATCTGATGAACCGGCGAAACGGCTCCGGTCACGTTTGAAACATGCGTGAACGCAACCAGCTTCGTATTTTCGTTGATTACATCAAGTGTATTGAGGTCGATGCGACCATCCGGATCAAGATCCAGGTACGCGAACTCAGCTCCCGTCCTCTTGGCAAGTTCTTGCCACGGCAACAGGTTCGCGTGGTGTTCTGCACGAGTCGCTACGATCCGGTCTCCCGGCCCCACCTTCATGCGCGCAGATTCTGGGCCACCCATGCTCGCGGCGGCGTTAGACATAGCGTAGGCAACCAAGTTGATCGCCTCGGTCGCATTCTTTGTCCAAACGATTTCCTCAGGGCGGCCGTTAATAAAGTTAGCGACAGTCTCGCGGGCCTCTTCGAAGGCGGACGTGGATTCGTCACCGAGCATGTGAGTTCCACGGTTCACAGCAGCGTTGTGGTGGGAGTAGAAGTCAGCCTCCGCATCAATCACGCGCTGCGGTTTTTGCGAGGTAGCCGAAGCATCTAGATAAACGATCGGTCGACCACCGCGCCCTAAACGGCTGAGGATGGGAAACTGTTTTCGCAGTTCCTCCACCTCAGCAGTTGTTAGTGGCTTGGTCGACCGATCGTTAGTCATTTCAGCTTCCTTCTGGCGTTATCTTTAGCTAACGCGGATTTTACCCCGAACATTTCGACCGGAAATATTCCTATATTTCGGCCGCGGGGTGCAGGTTAGGCGTTGACGTAGGAGTCGTAGCCCTCTTCTTCAAGCTTGTCAGCAAGCTCCGGACCACCCTGATCCGCGATTCGACCATCGACGAACACGTGGACGTAGTCGGGCTTGATGTAGCGAAGAATACGCGTGTAGTGCGTAATCAGTAGAACACCGAGGTCGGTACCATCGGCGACGCGGTTAACGCCCTCGGAAACAATGCGCAGAGCGTCAATGTCCAGACCGGAGTCGGTCTCGTCAAGGATCGCAAACTTGGGCTTCAGTAGCTCCATCTGCAGGATCTCGAGGCGCTTCTTCTCACCACCGGAGAATCCAACGTTAACCTCGCGCTGCGCGAAGGTTGGATCCATGCGGAAGTTAGCCATCGCTTCGTTAACTTCCTTGACCCAGCTGCGAAGCTTCGGTGCATCACCGTCGATCGCGGTCTTAGCGGTGCGCAGGAAGTTGGAAACGGTCACGCCCGGAACTTCTACCGGGTACTGCATAGCCAGGAACAGGCCTGCCTGTGCACGCTCGTTCGGATCCATCTCAAGGATGTTCTCGCCGTCCAGGAGCGCCTCACCGGAGTCGACCTGGTACTTCGGGTGGCCAGCAAGCGCATAGGCCAGGGTGGACTTACCAGACCCGTTCGGGCCCATGATGGCGTGGATTTCACCAGACTTAATCGTAAGGTTCACACCCTTGAGGATTTTCTTCATCTCCTCACCGGTGTCCACGCTAACGTGGAGATCCTTGATTTCAAGGGTTGTCATGTGTGTTCTCTCTTCTTACTTCTAGTTGTCGAGATCAACCAGAACACTCTGGTCAACAAGTTTTACTGGATAGGTTTTCACAGGCGAGGTCGCAGGTAGTGTCTCTTCACCTGTGCGCAGATCGAACTCTGCGCTGTGTGCCCAACACTCAACACAAGCTGCGCCGATGTCTCCCTCAGCGAGCGAGACTTCGCCGTGGGGGCAGGTGTCATCAATCGCGTACCAGTCACCCTCTGTATCGCGGATGACAGCGATCGTGAGCTCTGCGCCCTCACTATTGTTTAGCGTGACAGCGCGGGCATTGCCCGGTTCTAAATCTGCTTCGCAAGCAACCTGGAAACTCATGCGGTCGGACCAGCCAACTTCTCCATGGAGCCGCCAGCTTCGAGTTCCTCTTCGATTGCCTCCATCAGATGATCCTGGACTGATTCAATACCGATCTGGTTGACAAGTTCGGCGAAGAAGCCGAGGACCACCAGGCGACGAGCGTCGTATTCAGATACGCCGCGCGACATCAGGTAGAACAGTTGTTCATCATCGAAACGGCCGGTGGCAGACGCGTGGCCCGCACCTTCGATTTCGCCGTTTTCAATTTCGAGGTTAGGAACTGAGTCGGCCCTGGTTCCTTCAGTTAGGACCAGGTTACGGTTCAGCTCGTACGTGTCAGTGCCGTCTGCCTTCTCGCCGATCAGACAGTCACCAACCCACACTGAGTGAGCGCCCTCTCCCTGTAGCGCACCCTTGTAGGTGACGCGAGAGTAGCAGTACGGCTCGGTGTGAGCGATGTAGGGGCGGTGCTCGAAGTGCTGGCCAGCATCTACGAAGTAGAGGCCGAGCATTTCAATGTTTCCGCGAGGTGACGCGAACTCGGTGTCGGCAGCCAGGCGAACCAGGCTACCTCCCAGCGTTACCACGATGTGGCGTAGCTCAGTTTCCTTGCCCGCACGCATGCGGTGGTTGGAAGCGTGAGTTGCGGTGTCCTCCCACTCCTGCAGGGACACGACCGTCAACTTTGAGTAGTCAGCAGCGTCGATCTCTACAGTCTGGTTCAACTTCGTGTCACCGGTGTGGTTCATAACCACGGTGGCTTCAGCACCTTCACCGGCGCGAATGTAAACGCGCTGGCTCTGGGTGTCACCACCGTCGCCCGCAATATTTACGTACACGGGCTCGTCGACAACAGTGTGCGCTGGAATATCGATCAGGTTGACCTCATTGGCTGCGACCCAAGAGACGACCGCGGTGCGATCACCGGGCGCTAGGATTCGATCAAGCCGCTCGTCCTCGGGCGAAACGACCTCGAATTTCACGCTGTCGGGTCCAACTACCGATACCGGGAGGTTGTCGGAGCGGTAAGACTCCTCGTCGAAAAGGAAGTTGATGCGCTTCATCGGAGTGAAACGCCAGTCCTCCTCGCGGCCCTTCGGTACGGCAATATCAGCCGGGTTGAATGAGCTCGGACGATCTGCTCGTGAAGAGTAGGTCGCCTGAGTTCCCGCACCATGTGAATGTGCGCGGGACATTGCTTCGGACGCGGTCATCCCACCGATCCTTCCATCTGCAGTTCAATGAGGCGGTTCAGCTCAAGTGCGTACTCCATCGGAAGTTCGCGAGCGATCGGCTCAACGAATCCGCGGACGATAACCGCCATTGCTTCGTTTTCTTCCAGGCCGCGCGACATCAGGTAGAACAGCTGATCCTCGCTGACCTTCGACACGGTTGCTTCGTGTCCCATTTCCACGTCGTCGTTTCGAACGTCCACGTACGGGTATGTGTCTGTACGCGATTCCTTGTCGACTAGGAGCGCGTCACAAAGCACGTTCGACTTTGAGTGGTGTGCCTTTTCGTCAATTTCGACGAGGCCGCGATAGGACGCACGTCCACCGTTACGGGCAACGGACTTCGCCACCACGGTCGACGACGTGTAGGGAGCCATGTGGTGCATCTTGGCACCGGTCTCCTGGTGCTGGCCCTCACCGGCAAAACCGATTGAGAGGGTCTCACCGCGGGAGTGCTCACCCATTAGGTAGCAGGCCGGGTACTTCATGGTTACAGCAGAGCCGATGTTTCCATCGATCCACTCCATGGTGCCGCCCTCTTCAACGATTGCACGCTGGGTAACCAGGTTCAAAACGTTGTTGGACCAGTTCTGAATGGTCGTGTAGCGAACGCGAGCGTCCTTAAGGACGAAGATCTCCACGATCGCCGCGTGCAGCGAGTTCGTGTCGTAAATCGGTGCGGTACAGCCTTCAACGTAGTGAACGTAGGAGCCTTCGTCCGCAATGATGAGGGTGCGCTCAAACTGGCCCATAGCCTCCGTGTTAATGCGGAAGTAGGCCTGTAGCGGAATCTCGACGTGAACTCCCGGCGGCACGTAAATGAAGGAGCCACCAGACCAGGCCGCGGTGTTCAAAGATGCGAACTTGTTGTCACCTGCAGGAACGGCCTTACCGAAGAAGCGTTCAAACAGTTCGGGGTATTCCTTCAAACCGGTGTCGGTATCAAGGAAGACAACTCCCTGCTTCTCCAGGTCTTCTTGAATCTGCTGGTATACGACCTCAGATTCGTACTGGGCAGCAACGCCAGCAACTAGGCGCTTGCGTTCAGCTTCCGGAATGCCAAGGCGCTCGTAGGTGTCCTTGATTTCGTCGGGTAGGTCTTCCCAGTCCTTGACCGGCCGGTCAGAGGGACGGACGTAGTACTTGAACGAGTCGAAGTCAACATCGTCCAGGTTCGGTCCCCATTTTGGAACCGGTTTACGTTCCCAAGCCTTGAAGCCCTTGAGTCGACGCTCAAGCATCCACTCGGGTTCATCCTTAATCTTCGAGATATGGCGAACGAGTTCTTCAGTAAGACCACGTTCGACGTCGGCACCGTATACGTCGGTGTCGTGCCAGCCGTACTGGTAGGCACCGATTGAATCGATGATCTCCTCATCAGTACGCGGCTTTTCTACACCCCGATCAACAGGCGTTGTAGTCGTCATAGGTTCCTTCCCATTCAGGCGCGGTCCTGCGCCCAATTTGCACTGTTGCGCCACCCATTACGCTTGGTGAGCGCGGCTACCGGAATGTGTGTCGTGCACACATGTTCCCCTCCGGCAAGGGTTGCGAGGCGCTGAACGTGAACGTCCAGCAGTCTGCCAATCGCCTGAGTCTCTGCTTCACACAGCTGCGGAAACTCTTCCGCTACTTCCAGAATCGGGCAGTGCCCCTGACATAGCTGGATAGCAAAGTTGCCTCCCCCTACGTCGCGCACGCTAGCTGCGTACCCGTCCTGGGTAAGCGCGTCAGCTAGTGCCACAGCGCGGGCACGAGGATCTCGTCCCGCCGCACGAACAATTGGGGCGTATTTGCGCTCTATTTCGCGCGAACGAATAGCTGCGAAGTTCTCAATCGCTTCCTGTCCTGCTGTTTGAGCCAGGTAGGACATTGCACGGGTCGCGATTTCGGAGTAGCTATCGTGAAGTTTTTCGTGTGCAATCTCTGTTGCAATGTAGTGGCGTGCGGGCCTACCTCTACGGCGCGGGCCCGACTGCGCCAGCTCGTGTTCTTCTATTTCGCCTGTTTCTTCAAGCGTGGTTATGTGGCGGCGAACTGCGGCCGTCGTTAGGCCGAGGATTTTCGCGATAACGGAAGCCGTGACCGGCCCTTTCTCAACGACGAGGTCGAGGACGATTTCGCGTGTACCCTGTTCTTCCGGTTCTGCCACAGCGCCCTCCCTTCTAAAACCGTCACCATACGTTTGCACTCACGGTGGTGAATCCGTAAGTTCCTAGCAGGAGTTTTCCTGGCCTCAGCCAGTCTACCCCTTTTAAGCAACACGTTCATTACGTAATAGTCTTGAGAATATCTCAAAATCGAGACATTTTTCAATCTGTTTCAGAAACCGCGAAATATAGCGGATTAATCCGGGTGAAAAGTTTCCTTATCTGAATGCCCCGATCGAAAGATTGTGCATTTAGACACTTCAGGGGCAATTAGTGAACGTTTTTGGGAAGATATAGGAAATATCCCCAAACTAGAGCCTTCCAGGCCAGAGAGAGGTAATCATGTGTAGCCCGATTAGGTGTTCTCGTTGCGGTAAGACCACTTGGACCGGATGCGGTCAGCACGTAGACGCCGTCCGTCAGTCAGTTCCGGCCGACCAGTGGTGCACCTGCGACGAAAAGTAATAACTAGATTCCGCGCTCATCGCGGTTGAAGGGTGACTTCAACCAGGGCGCATCCGCTTCTCGAAGCGGTTCCCAGTTCTTGGCGCGAGCCGACGCCGTAGCCAAGATACCGACCACAGCCGAAGGGTTGTGCATCTTTCCTGCGTGAATCGCAGCAACGGCCTCGTCTAATGGAACCCAACGTAGGGACATGAGCGCTTCTTCGTCGTCACGGACGTAACGCTCCCCCTCGGGTACTTCTTTGACGCCTCGGGCCAGGAAGATGCGCAACCCTTCTGTTGATCCTCCAGGTGAAGTGAAGTAGTCAACGAGGACGTTCCACTCATCTGCAACTAGGTCAGCTTCTTCCCACAGCTCACGTTTGGCGGCGTCGAGTGGTTCTTCGCCCTTCACGTCTAGGAGTCCCGCGGGGATTTCCCAAAGTGTCGCCTGCACGGGGTGGCGATATTGATCAACGAGGGCGACCTCGGGCCCGTCTTCTCCATCGCGCAGCGCTACGACTGCAACTGCTCCCGTGTGGGCCACGTAGTGTCGGACGACCGGTTCCTCCCCGTCTACGACGATGACGCGGTCTTCATCCATGTCAAAGACGGCTCCTTCCCACACGCGCTCGTGTGAGACGACGGGTTTGGATTCGCGGCGGTCACTGATCATGGGATTCCTCTTCAAACTTGGCGGTGGCGTCCGACAGTGAAGACATGAGCGTCTTCACGACGGTTTTCCTTCCTAAAGTCATGATAACGCCCGCCAGGATTCCAATTCCGACGAGGGCGGCGCCGACTATCGCTAGTAGTTTTGTGAATGTCGTGGTGCCGAGCCCAGACAGCCAGAAAGTAGCTGTGGTGGCAAGTGCGGTTGCAAGAGCTAGGACTGGTAGGGAGCGCAAACCGACCTCTTTAAGGTTGCCGAGTCCGCCCGGGCCGGTCAGACGGTGTATTGCCACGATCGCGGCGATTGCTGCGATGGTCATGCCGATGGTGTGGCCGCCAGCGATGGCGCGGATGGTTCCCGGACCATCGGCTCCGTCCTTCGTTGTTAGGACGACGAGCACGACCTGCGCGATTGCAACGCTAATCCAACCGGTCGCTGCGACGTGCCAGGCCGCGCCGGGCGCGGACAGTGCATAAAGGACTCGCTGACCGTAGAACAGTAGTGAAAATCCGAACAGGGCGGGCGCCATCACTATCAGTGCCGAAGCCATTCCAGGCACCGGGGTTAGTAGCTCGAAGAAGCTTTGTGAAACCGGTGCCATCACGATCAGCAACGCGACCCCGACCAGGGCGGCAACGGAAACGCGCATCGTTGCGTAACCGCAGGTGTTTCTGAAACGGTCGTTGCACCCAGATTCGCCCTGCTCAGACAGCAGTGGGAACGCCGCCGTCGCGACGGGATAAGCCAATATTGCGTACGGCA
>DUQT01000162.1 GCA_012837655.1 Actinomyces sp.
CCGGCACATTGTTACATTCATCGATTGACATGCTCGTTGCTGTGTTTGCCGAACAGTTGTCGGAAAGCTCTGAGCCCTCGTCGGAGCTGGTCAGGCGTGCGAAGGCCTACATTGATGAACATTTGGCAGATCCCTACCTCGGACCCACAAACGTTGCGGACGCCCTGTTTGTTTCGGTACGTCATCTTCATTCGCAATTTGCGGAAACGGGTCAGTCGGTTGGTGCTTACATTAAGCACACGCGCATGGAACGGATTCGTCGCGACCTTGCGAACCCCCTTAAGGAGTCGGATTCGATTCGGGAAATCGGCGAGCTGCACGGCATCCTCTCCCCTGCTCACCTTTCGCGAACTTTCAAGGGTATATACGGAGAAACGCCTCGAGAATACAGAAAGCGCATTCTCGAGGCGTAACCCAACTGCAAAGCGGAGCTTGCCCTTATCCCGGTTTGCTATTCCCTAACCCGATCCTTTCGGATCAAGTATTCTCCCCACAGAAGTCCGAGGACTCCCGATCCGAGCACCACGCCCGGCATGACCCACACGAGTGCGGCAGGTCCGGTGTCGCCGATCATGATGTCGAAGTTCGCAAGGATCAGTATCGTGACGATCGCAAGTCCGATCGCCGCGAGCGTGGGTGCGATGACCTTGACGAAGATGGGGAACTCGGGGTGGTTCTTCACGGCCCATCGCATGATGGCAATCGAAGTGACGGCCATCAGGAACACGATGCCGAAGCCGGCAGCATTCGTCAGCCACGTGAATAGAGTCAGGACCGGGTAGAGTTCCCCAAGATCCGATCCCTTTCCAGCGATCGCGAATCCAGCGACGACCAGGAGCGACAGTAGCGACTGCGTCAGTGATCCCACCACGGGTGCGCCAGACTTGCTTGTGGTTGCGAACTTTTCCGACAGAACGCCAGAGCGTCCCAGCGAGAAGAAGTAGCGCGCAGCCGCGTTGTGGAACGCGAGGAGTGCGGCCAGGATCGAGGTTGCAAACAGCACGTGCATGATGTTTGCAAGTACCGGGCTGTACTGTCCAATCCAGACGAAGACCAGGTCAGGTCCGTACATGCGCGCCTGCTCGATTACGTTTGACGGGCCGATTCCAACCGCCATTGCCCACGCAGAACCCGCGTAGAACAGTGCCACGGTGAATACCGCGATGTAGGTCGCCCTCGAAATTGTACGTTCCGGATCTCGGCATTCTTCGGAGTAGATCGCGCCCGATTCGAATCCCATGAAGGCAGCCATCGTGAATACCAGCAGCACACCGATGCCGGGTGCGAAGAACTCAGAGGGGCTCAACGGTTGCGTGGAGATGCCCTCGGGAGCACTGGAAAATCCGAAAATCGAAACGGCCAGGACCACGATGAACTCAAGTGTTACGAGGACTCCAAGGAGTTTCGCCGACAGGTCGATGTTGCTGACACCCAGCACGCCAATCAGTAGCCACGCGGCACCGCCGGTGACCCACCACGGCACGCTGATTCCCGTTATTGCAAACAGGGCAGCAGATGCGGAGAATCCAAAGATTCCAAACAGGCCAATCTGCATCAAGTTATATGACACGAGGGCGAGGATGGCCGCCGCGATTCCCTGACGCAGGCCCAGGCCCTGGGATACGTACTCGTAGAATGCACCCGAGTTGCGCACGTGCGCACTCATGCGGCCATAACCGACTGCGAAGAGGCCCACGATCACGCCGAAGGTTAGGAATGAAAGTGGTACGCCCAGTAGGCCTGACACTGCGTAGTTGGTGGGCGTGCCACCGGCTAGAACGGTCAGAGGCGCGGATGCCGCGATGATCATGAACGCAACGCCGAGCGTTCCGAGCTTCCCCTGCTTCAGCGTCGTGTCTTGCTGCGGTGCAGACACCTTAGGCGCCGTTTGGGATGTAAGAGTGTTTTGAGCCATGATGCTCACCGATTACCGAAGCTCGTTGATGACTTCGCGTGCGACGCCGGTGCCCTTTTCGATAGCACCGTCTACACACACGCCACGCCAGCCGTAGGCGTAGTCAGATCCAGCGAAGTACAGGCGGGAATCGACATTGTCGAAGTGCGACCAGCCGTCCGTGAACTGACCCTTGCGGACCGTTCCCCACGCCTGGCCAATCCACTTGTCAGCGACCCAGTCATGACCGGTGGTGTCTACAACCTCAAGGTCGGGACGCCACTGGTTTACAACTTCCTGCGCGTCCTCAATCGAGTTCAGGTCGATTTCCTTCGCGTTGTATCCGAAGCCAACCAGGATGGTCGTGTCGTCGTCCATGAAGTATTCGGAACGCAGAACCGAAATCTTGTACGGCTTCGGAGCGTAGCCCAGGAACTTCTGGTGACCCTTAACCTTGATCCAAATCTTTGCCCCCTGCGCGTTCCACTTGTCCTTGACGACCTTGCGGATCGGCTCGGACAGCTGCGGGGTGAACTCAATGTTGTCCAGTGCACCAACCGGAGCGGTACAGATGACAGCATCGGCCTCAATAACCTCGCCGGCTTCCGTGGTTACGGTGGCGCCGTTGTCGTGGTGGTCGATCTTGACGACCGGGGTCTCCAGACGGATTTCACCAGTGAGGTCGTTTGCAATGCCGTTGTAAATGGACTGCATGCCGTTCTTGAGCTTCCACTTCAGCGTGATGTCCTCCATCAGGCGGTACTTTCCGTCTGAAAGTGCACCCCACTGCTTAGCCATGAGGGCGGATCCCGTGTACGGGTCGCCAA
>DUQT01000163.1 GCA_012837655.1 Actinomyces sp.
AGGCTAGATCCCGTAGCCCATCGTCGAGGCGTCTGACTGCTTCTTTCCACGTGGCTACAGGCAAGGTAATGGGAGGAATGACCTGAATGCCACCCTCTGACGGCTGCACGGAAATGCCGTGGGAGAGGAAGTGGTCGTGGAGCTTTAACCCAGAAAAATCGTCGCTCGGTTCTTGCAACAGGTTCTTGGGGACTCCCAGGAATCTAAACAGTCCCTGCCCTCGAAGCTCGCAACCGTAACGGTTAGCGAGGTCTCTTAGATCGGATTCGACAGTTGCGTTCAGCCGGTCATAGATGGCTTCAATATCCACCGAATTGAGGAAATCGAGGACGCCAAGAATCGCAGCGGTAGCCATAGGGGAGCCCGCCTGGGTCTCACCGTGAACGAACATTGAATCCGCTTCCACGAACTCATCTGTCACAGATGGGGATATAACCATGAGGGCGCTTGCCTCAGTGCCGTTCGTAAGACCCTTCGAAAAACCAATGACATCGGGAGGTTCATGCCAGCCAAGCGAGGCGGCCAGCTTTCCGAGCCGGTAGAACCCAACTGCGACCTCGTCGGCTGCAAGCAGGAAATCATGTTCGCGTCGGGCTTGGAATATTACGTCCAGGACGTCTGCGCTGAGGGGGTACGCGCCTGTTCCGAGTAGCGGCTCAAGCATCACGAGAGCAACGGTTGAGCCGCGTGCTTGAAAGAAATCTTGCCACGGTTTTGGATCATCTGCAGGAAGGTGAACGTAGCGCGGAGATCGCGCTCCGTAAAGTGCCTGGTTCAGATCATCGCCGGATAGCTGCATCGAATTGATCGTCATGCCGTGGTAGCTTCCCGCCGCGCTAACGACGGTCCTGGCGCGGGGATTTCCTGTAAGTGCAGCCCGATGCAAAGCCAGCTTCACAATCGAATCATTCAGGGCTGACCCACTGGTAGAAAATACGACAGCACCCTCGGGCCACCCAACTTTTTGAAGCATCCGCTCGGCAACCTCGTGAGCATCCGGATGTGAATGACGAAACAGCGTAGCGTAGTGAAGCTTGGAACAAACCTGATCAATATGATCCGCAACAAACCTGTTCCCATAGCCAAAGTTCACGTTCCACAAGCCACTGGTCAAACAAATGGCTTGATTTCCGTCCGCAAACGTCAGTTCATAACCATCCACGCCTGTAATCATTCGGGCAGGATTACCCATTTCCGAGGGCGGCAAGAGTGCTTCCCAGAGCATGTTACTCCTCAGCGCTCACGATGAATGACGTGGTTCTCTCATCCATTCCCGTGGCGCTCTTATACTCGCGTTCGATACGTTCAACTAATGAAAAGTCGGCGGAGTGCAACTCAGCTGCGAGCGTGTCAGCTGCAAGGTTTAAGACGGTTGACCGATAGATCCGGGCAGACGCATTCGGTTTTCCGACCGGCAAAACAATAAAGCCGATTTCCCGGGCAGAATCATTCGCAATCGAGGTGTCGTAGAAAAAGATGACATTTTCACGCCCTCGTAAATTCGCCTGTCCGAGATTGATGAGCCTATCCACCCCCGCAAGTGATTCTGAAGTGGACGCGTAGAACAGGCCATTTTTCTTAAGTGCTTTCCGTGCGGAAGAAAATATGGTCTGGCGTTGGTCCTCATCGAAAAGGCGAGCAGTACCCGCGCCAAAGATTAGAAGATCGAAAGTTTCAGGCTCCGGATCCCACGTTAAAAGGTTTTCTTGAATTGCGAGGACGCGGTCGGCTTCTAATCCCATTTCGCTTGCTCGTTCAACCAATGCGCCAAGTAAGACGGGTGACGAGTCAATCGCCACGTACTTCTTGATTTGGGTAGGTGGCAGGCTAAATAGGAGCCGGCCTTCTCCTGAGGCAAGCTCGCCGACTACTGCGTCTGAACGTAGGAGCGTACCGGCTTGCTTGACCTCAGAAGTTTCGGCCTCATCATTGCGCACAAAATCTCTGTAGAGTTGCGCACCCTCGCCCTTGTAGAGATCTCGGCTTCCTCTATCCGACAGGGTCCTCGCAAACAGAGAGGCGATGTTCTCAACTGTCATACGTGAACTATCTTCCGCAGTTCACCAAAAGCTTCACTGCGGACCGCGTCGTCAAGTTGTGCGCCCGGAAGGTCTGCAAGAAGGCCTGGATTCGTAACGGATAGCACCGCGCGATACATGTCGTACCCAAGGGTAAATATCCGTCCACTGTTCATATTCATACAGCGGTAGTTCGATCCGTCTCTTGCTAGAAGCAAATCGTTGAACTCACTTGCTGATTCGAGCGGAAGATCGAACACGAAGTCAGATCCGGCACCGCGCATCCGCTGCATCATTATTACTGCGCAGACAAACTGGCGGGACAGGGTTGGGAACTCTTCGCGTGCTCGGACAATGGCCTCGGGGATTGGCCACGGCTCCTCACCGTTTTCGGTGATGACACTGCGCTCAACGTCAAACAGTTCCGGTGCGAAACCAGAAAGTTCAAACACTAGCGCACCGTGGTAGAGGTATTGTGGCAAGACCCCGGTCTGTCCGAACTCAAGGAGGATGTCTCGAAGGATCTCCTCATCCTCCTCAGTTTCAAAACTAATGTAGGTGGGCCCGAGGATATCCATGTACGGCAAGCCAGAAATCGAGCAGGTTTCCACGATTAGACCGTCAGCAAAAACGGCCTCGTCGCCCTCGATCCCTAAATCGCCAAGTAGCTGGATGTACGGCTGGTCTACGGAGTGTCCGCTGAATAGGACCGTGTAGTCTTGCAAACGATCGGGTGATACCTCTGACCGTACCCACGCGAGCCGCGGACGCTCCTTGGAATTGGTTGTATCAATACCGCTTAGGAGCTGAAATATCCGTGCTTGTACAGTGCTATCCATCTTGCTAGCTTCGCTGGCTAGTCGGTGGGGTGTCCTGCTTAGTTGATTTCACAAGCATGACTGTCCACACGATCAGAGCATGTTCGATCACGATGGCAACGCCGAGCATGTAGTAGGACTCCAAAATAGCGAGCACCACAATAATTGGCACCATAACGCCCGTCAAAACGGTCGCTAGTTGCATCTGCTTTCGGCTGTTTGAATCTTTCTTCACTGAAATGCCTCTCTGGTAAAATAAAAGTCCTGGAATGCCCTAGGTTTCAAGGGGGAGGCAGCCGGTAATACGGTCATATTCGCACTACCGGCCGCCTGTAATATCAACTATTTGAAACGCTAAACAGTTGATGGGATTTATTAGGTAACGGCTACGCCTACGCCTACTGCTACTAGGCCAAGGACGATGCCCGTTCCTACTCCCGCAGCCCATTCGCCGAAACCTGGGGCTTCCAGGTCCTCTAGCTCTACTACGCTCAGATCGAGATTCTTCATTACTTTCACCTCCTAAACAGTGATTCTTTGTGATGGGGTAGAAATGTAGTTATCAGGTGACGGCAACGCCGACGCCAATGCCTACCAGAGCCACACCGGTGCCAACACCAGCGAAGAAGTGGCCCCAGTCCCACGGGGTCTCGAGATCCTCGAGCTCCTCAACTGCGAAATCTAGCTTCTGCGACATTTCAGATACACCTCCTCTCATTTGTTTGACTGCACGGGAAATCTTGAAAAATCTGATGCGAATCCGAGCGTGATAGTGTCCAGCACCAGGTAACCAAGTGGTACCGAAGGTGCCTCGAATACTACGGAGCCCGGTTCTTCTATTGGCACGCCCTCATAGGAAGTCATGCGGTAAGCAGGCTGCCTGGTTGGGAAGCCTTCCACCTTGATATTTGGCGACAGTGCTTGAACAGGCATGTCGGTGTCTACGACTTCGTCAGTGATAATGGCGGTGCCTAGCGGTTTGCTAGCAAACAGGCCGTCGCGGCGCAGGGTCACGCGGGCGTCGGTAGCGGTGGGGGCCTCGAGATTGGTCACAAGTTCGCCTCCGGACTCCCAGTAGACACCGGCTGAGCTCACAGGTACGGGCACGAAACCTACCGCAGCGGTAGTTGCAAGGCTGACCGCCGCGATCCAAAGGCGTGCTGTAGTTCCCACACTTTCATGCGGAATACGTGTTGTGCTCAGTCGATAGACTCCACGCAGTATCAGTGCCAATACGACTATGAGAATCGCAGCCCCTAGAACAGCTCCCAGTAGTCCGGCACGAGCCCCAGCCAGAGAAGTTGCGAGCATTATCAAGATACCGATCGGCGTGGCTGATGCCGCTAGACCAAACAGCACCGCTGACAGGCGGAACTGTGCCAGTGTCTGCCACTTTCCACTCAGTAGTGCTACGACTGCCTGCTTCCATTCATCCATTGATCGTGCGCGCAGGTTTGGGACGTCAAGGTACGTCATCAAAGCGATGTAACCATCGAGTTTGATGAAGGGAACCAGGTTGAGCACGGATCCGACATAGAGAGCAAGGGAAGCAAGGGCAAGCCAATCCTGACCTTGACCGATCAACGTGTAAGCGATGGTTGCAAGTCCAGCGATTCCGAAAGTGGCATTGACACCCGCCAGCGCCACGAGGGCACGCTGATTCTTCTGTTGAAGTTTCCACGCGTCGGTCACGTCGCAGAAGAACGCAGGGGAGAGGTAAAAGAGCATGATTCCCATGCGTCGAACCTGGCCGCCAAAGTACGTTAGGACTGCGCCGTGTGCGAACTCGTGCACAGATACGCTCACGATTAGGAAGACGAACAGAAGAAGGACTGCGACTGGTGGTTGCGGCGTTGTCAAGGCCTCGTAGAAGCTGTTCCACTGGAGTCCGATTGCGAGGAGTCCAACGATTGCAAACAAAATGTTGAGGGTAGCAGCCGCTACCAGGAACGATCTGTTCGCAAACCTTTCCAACCATGCGAAGTGCGCCGGCCGGTTCAGGATTGCAAACTGAATCGAAAACAGTGAGTTCAATCGAAGACGTGACTTAGCTGGCTGGCCCGTTGATGCGGGGTCGTCGGTTGTCAGTAGATTGAACTGCTTCAGAACTTCGACCGCTTCGTTTAGCTGATCGTCGTCTAGCTCAACCCCGACATAGTCAACTAGAGGTGCGGTTTTTCCGTCCTCGTGCCACTTCAGCACCTTCACCAAATCGGGAGTTATCCGCAGCGGTGTGGAGTCGCCGACAGTGGCAATCCAAGGCATGTCAGGGTTAATCGGTTCTGCTAATTCAAGATTTTTGGGCACAGAAAGATTAGCCATGTGACCTCCTTTGGACTTCAGTAACTGGCGACTTGGCGGTGTTTAGCGGGCGAGGACGGTAGCGGACTCAGGCGAATGTGCTTGATTCTTTCTGCTCTTCTCGAGTAGCCCCAGTGGCGGTTGTGGAGACTTTTGGAGAAGCATGGTGCTTATCGCAAATAGGGCGACTAGCCAGAGGGCGAATATGCCAAGCCCCGGCAGAATGTCGAACCTTTCGGGTAGCGATGGATCTTGAACCATTGCAGCCTGGGCGCCGCCGGGCAGCCACTTTCCGACATGGGGGAACGCGCCGATGATCGCGGACTCTGCGACCGTTTGATAGATGAAGTGCACACCCATTGCGATGATGGTGTTCTTGAAAAGAAGGGCAAGCGCTACGCCCCAAAGAGCACCACTTACAAAGAGGAACATGTAGCCTCTGGCCCACTCTGCTGTATCCATCTGGGGTAGGTATGCGATGTCCTTGCCCTCAAGGAAAAGTCGAGTTGTGATACGCCCGATGACGAGGGTCGCCGCTCCAACGATTGTGCTTAGAACTGCTGAAACTAGCCCCTTGACCGCGATAATCGTGGTGGGCGTCTTGCTCAGTGCAAGGAGGCGGTTCGAGAACTTTGTATCAAAATCTTTTCCGACGATGATGATTGCTAGAAATGTTGTAAATAGGACGCCGCCAAACGGCATTGTGAGGGCCAGCTCGGTTAGCGATTCGGGATCGGTAACGCCGTCTGCGATCTGTTTGGCACCTCTTTCAACTACGCCGAATGTGGAAAGTACAGTCATCGCGGCTGCGATAAAGGTGATTGCCCACAGTGTTGTGGAAACAAACCATCTGCGTAGTTCAGCAAAGAACCACATGTGTGGCTTAAGGGAGCGGGTCATACTCGAACCTCATTTCGAAGTCGGTTGTATGCAGCTTCACTCGCTCCGGAAACCCCTTGACTGAAGTCAAGTTCCACAAGTTTTCGTCCATGGATTGCGTAGAGAGAATCGGCGAGTTGATCAATCTCGGTGAGTGTGTGGGTCGTAAGAAGGATTATTTTCCCTGCGTCTCGTTGATCACGCACGAGCGTCCTGACGGCTTCCACTCCGTCCACGTCCAAACCGTTAAAAGGTTCATCTAGGACCAGCACTGCGGGATCTGGGAGCAGGGCAAGAACGATTTCCATCCTGCGGCGCATGCCTGTGGAGAGCTTCTTTATCGGCTTTGAATAAAACCCATCGACACCCATCGCCTTGCAGAGGTTGTGCGCGTGGCTACGTGACACTCCGTGAACGTCTGCCCAGTACCTGACTATTGTCTTAGTGGTCATCCGGCGTGGTAGACCGTGCGACTCTGTGACGACGCCAAAAACATCAGATCGCTGTGGGAGCTTGCGAACGGATTGGCCATCAAATTCCACAAGGCCCTGACCCGGTTTGATGTCGCCCACCATTGTGGCGATAAAAGTTGATTTTCCAGCTCCGTTTGGGCCAATCAAGCCTGTGACTGTTCCGCCGTCTAGCTCAAGGTTGATATCAGACACGAGGGTCTGGCTTCCTCTTCTGCAAGAGACGTCTTTGAATCTAATCGTTGAGAACGTGTCCGCTGACATTCTGAAAGTTCCGTTCTTTTTCACTTTTGTGAGCCACGTCAACACTAGGTGCCTTCGGACGGCGTTCACTTGAGAAATGTCACTATTTGGACGTAGTCACCAAGAATTCATGTTTAGTTTTCACAACTTTCTTGTTAACGGCTCTTGATGATCACAAGGTCAATACTTGTTTACCCGCGTGCACCTTCTTGGAACGCTTCGTGAAGGTCTGCGGGGTGGTTACTGGGCGCGATATTTTTGAAGTGACGCAAAACAGGGAGGTTTTATGGCTTTGCTAGAGCTGTGCGTGGAAGATTTGGCGGGCGTTGAAGAAGCCCGCAAGAACGGCATTTCACGCGTTGAGATTTGTGATGATTTATCGGTTGGAGGTCTAACTCCGAGCCTGGATTTCGTGGAGAAATCCCTTGCCGTGGGGGATGTGGACGTCATGGTCCTTGTGCGTCCGCGCGCCGGCGATTTCATCCACACGCCCGCGGAAGTCGAGCAAATTCTTCACAGCATTCGTGAGATTTCTGCGCTTCCGAATCCGACCGGTGTGCAGCTGGGTTTCGTTGTCGGTGCGTTGAATGAGGACCTTACCGTCAACGAAGACGCCGCGATCGCTTTCCGCGAGGCAGCGGGGGACAAGCCGTTAACGTTCCACCGCGCGTTCGATGAAACTCCGGACCTGTTCAAGACCATCGACCAGTTGAAGTCGTTGGGATATCAGAGGGCGCTGACTACCGGCGGTAATGGCCCGAAGGCTGATGCTGATTCTTTGCGCGCACTGCAGGAGTACGCCGGTGACGACTTTACAATCCTCGTGTCCGGTGGTCTGCGTTCACACAACGTCGCTGAAGTTCTGCGTGAAACCGGCGCCCGCGAGGCTCACATGCGTGCACCCCGTCCGGATGGCAGCACAGATCCTGACGAAGTGAAGAAGATTGTCGAGGCCGTGCGTAGCCTCGACTGACTCGCAGCATTTGAACGTGGTGTCTGCCTAGGGGCTTCTAAAACCCCAAGAGTTTGGCCCGCATCCTTGAATATCCAAGATGGGTATCCAAGAGATGCGGGCCATTCTCACGTCGCGAGGCTAGGCCTCACTGTTGTTACAGGCTAGCCGCTGCGTTGCATTTGCCAATGCCTGCGCACTAGCTGGTGCAATGCAATAGCTTCGCTACTTATTAGCTGTTAGCTGTTGCGGCGGCGTAGCACTACTGCGCTTGCGCCTAGTCCTGCTAGTCCAAGGGCAAGGAGTGCGAGTAGCGTAACCTCCACACCGGTCTTTGGCAGGCTTGGCTTGCCGGGCTTACCCGGCTCACTGGGCTTACCTGACTCACCGGGCTCGCTGGGAGTGGTCGGTGTCGAAGGTTCACATTCCTCTGCAAGCATTGCGGTCCAGGACCATTCGGTTTGAGCGTCATCAGAGAACGTGTAGCCCTCTGCTGGAGTGGCTGTCACGATGATGGTCTTACCGTAGGGGTAGACGTACTTGCCTTCATCATTAGGCTTGACTTCTTCCCCATCAACCGTGACCGAGTAGATAACGCCCTCCATTTCCTTCACCGTCGCGAACGGCTGAACCGTGCACGATGCCGGGTCGGAAGCAGACGGGTTCATGTGCTCCGGTGCAACCGGTGTTACAACCGTTAGGTCACCAGGCTCCGACGGCTCAGTAGGCTCGATCGGCTCGGTAGGCTCAGACGGTTCCGTGGCTTCCGTAGGCTCAGACGGTTCCGTGGGCTCGGTCGGCTCAGTCGGCTCCGGCTTAGTGACCTTCACCGTGAGGGTGGCGGTCACGGCCTCGACGCCTTCCTGGCTTAACGTCACTGTGAAGTCCTCGTTTAACTCGCTATCCAACGCACCAGAAATGGTGTTCGTTGCGGAGTCGTAGACCAGGCCTTCAGGCAGTTCCGGAGAGAAGCTGATGCCAAATCCGCGGCCTTCATTCACGCCGATGTTCAGCGCGATTGGGCCGAGCTCTTCGCCAACTTCACCACTCAGAACAGCAGTGGGTGCCGCATCGTCGCCAAATCCAAGGCTCAGCGGGTTCACTGCCGGGCCTGCATCGGGTTCAGGTAGCGTCACGGGCGTTTCATCGCCCGTCACCGGCGGGTTATCCGGCTGTTCGGGTGCTTCGAAGTCAGCTGGTGGCAGGACTGTCGAGACGCAGAATCCAGCGGCTGACGCGAACTGGTCTTCCTTACCTTGAACTTCATCCCAAACGTCCGTGATTTCGAACTTCACGAACTGGCCTGCAACTGGCTCATCAAACTTGACGGCCTGCCAGTCCGTAGAGTTAGCAAGATCGCCCTCAAGGACCGGTGCGCCCCAATCATCGTCGCCTGCCTTTTCATCTTCGGACAGGTATACGCGGTAGTGCTTGATGCGGCCGTTCACCTTGTTCTGGCGTGGCGCGTACTCGATGGTTGCCATGAGGTTTTCGCCAAGCGCTTCACTCGGGTCGAAGACCACCCAGAACGGGAAGCTGTCGTTACCGCCCATCCACTTCGTGTGCCAGAAGGTATCGAGGTTCGCAGTTCCGTCCTCGTTCGTGTCGAACGCGGCTTCAATGTGTCCGTTGACGGGGCCTTCCCCTTTGAGCTCTTCCGAGTTAGCGGAAATGCTGTTGAAGCCAGCGCCACAAAGGCGGGGTCCCGAACGTCCGTTCAGTGCGACCTCGGTTGTGAACGTTTCGTCGCCAACCGTCCACGTGAACGTTGCCGTTCCTTCGGTGGCGGTCGTATTCGCAATGGAGAACTTGGCCTGCGCCTTCTTACCCATCGGAACCGGGTCGAGTGCGACCGAGGCCGGCAGTGCCTTCCAGCCCTCTGAAACTTCAACGGAAACTTCGGAAGCCGGCAGGTTCTCTGTGCCCGGAGCGGAAACAGTGATCGTCACCGTCTTCGGGTTTGCGGGATCCACGTCGTTCAGCGTGGACACGTCAGCAGACATGCTCTTCGGCTGATTAATCGAGAACACAGCCTTCGAAGCAATCATTCCATCAGCCTCTACTAGGTCGTGCGGGAACTGCGCCAGCGTACCTTCCGCAGTGTCATTTCCGAGGCCGGAAAGGGCCTTGTCAATCAGGTCTGCGTTGTCGCGCACGGCCGGGTCGGAAACACCCTGCAGGTCAACGTGGATTTCGGTTCCGTCCGCGAGCGCCAGGTACTGTACGGTCACCGCGTTGCGGAACGTGAGGCCAAGGTAGGACTCGCCGTCCTCGGATGCACGTGCGGTGCGGACTTGCCACTTCTGGTGGTTGATCGCGTTGGATTCTGCGTTTCGCTTCGAGTAGTGCCTGTTCACATCGGAGCAGTCAACGAGCACTGCGGGAGCGCCAACCTCAGTTACAGCTCCCAGGTGCTTGGATCGTGACTGGTCAACAGAAAGGCACTTACCGCTCGCGGTGTCCTTGACCTGGTAGTAGCCGTCATAGGTGGGAGTGAGCTCCCAGGGTCCTTCACCCACGCTGTCCATGCCAGGAATTGCGTAGGTGCCTTCCAGGTTGCCGTCTGTGGCAACGGTGTCGCGCAGCACGGGCTTTCCGATGCGGTCAATGGCGGCCTTCATGCCGTCATCACCAGACCACTGCGGCCAGGGGCGTGAATCATTCCACGTCAGCTGGGCCAGCAGCGCGATTGAATCAGAGGTTTGATCTGCGACCTCGTTTTCAGTCATCCACACGTTATCTGGCCACAGCGACACGCGGGCGCCTAGTAGACCCTCGTAGTCCTTGTCGATGATCTGATTGCTGTCCATCGTGTACGGATGCCAGTTGCCGTTGTAGATGCCCTCGGAGTTCACGCCGTACCAGGTGCCACGACTCCAGTAGAACGTCTGCGTCGTGTTGTTCAGCTTGTAGCCGTTCGCAACGAACTCTTGGGGTGTGTACTTGTACTGGAATAGCCAGTAGTCAACAATGACGCTCTTATCGAGCTTCTGGCCTGCCGAACGGGTCAAACCGTCATTGAATACGCGAAGCGTCTTGCCTTTTTCATTCACGAAATCGTTGATCTCATTGACAAACGCGATGAACGCATCGTCGGCGGTTGCGCCGTCACCAAACGTTTCGCGCGCGTATTCGCCAAGCTGTGGGAACTCGGAGTAGCTGGTGCCGATCGTGTACTCGTCCGCACCCATGTGCCAGTAGTCAGAAGTAAACACGTCGTCGTATTCAGAGATAATGTCCTTCACGAACTGGCGTGCTTCCGGGTTTGAAATGTCGAGCATGTCAGGCTTGTGCTGACCCGACTTGGAAACCAGCTGGTACTGCGGAGCATTCTCCAGCCAAATATTCATGTGACCGGGGGAGTTGATTTCAGGAATGACGTCAATATTGAGGTCGTTTGCCTTCTCAACAAACCTTGCTACGTCTTCCTTCGTGTAGTAGCTCCACGTGTTCGTATCCGGGTAGGTATCGCTCTTGACCTTCATCTCCATGAGGACCTGGTTAATCCGCAGATCCGCAAGGTCGTCCAGGAACTGATCAATCCATTCCGGTGAAATATTGATCTGGCAGGCGCAAAGAATCGCGCCACGCTCTTCGTACTTAGGTACAGTTACGACTTTGCCGGCGGGGAGAGTCAGTTGCAGGTCGCCGCGCTCTTCTTGTCGTAGCAGCTGGCTTACCGTGCGCGTTCCATAAAAGATTCCGGCGTCCGTCCTACCCGTTACCTGTAGGCCACCTTCGCCAATATTAAGTTCAAATCCTTCATCGCCGAGGTCGTCGCGGCCCTCATCTAAGACAAGTGACACGTCGGACGGTTGGGGGACTCCGACGCCCGCAACGGCTGGGACGGTTGCTCCGAGGAAGGCGCTGAGCTCCGTTGAAAGCATTTGCGCCCTGTGTAGCTGGTCGGGGCTAGTAATGATTCGCGCACCATTGGTTAGGGTCCAGGTGCCTGATTCTTGTGCCTCAAAGTTGTCGAGGCTTGGGATTGTGTCGGGTAGCGCGATACTTTCCGCGGCCGCGTCCCACGCGCCCCCTGCATCTGTGTCTTCGGGTGCCGCTATCGCCGCTGGGGCAAGCGCGCCAAAACCAAGCGCTACTGCCGCGGCAAGAGAGCACAACTTCGTACTGACTCTCATCCATCCACTCCAATGTGACGGCCTGTTTGGCGCCCAGTCAGCATCACCTTTGCGGCTAACCAAGCGCGCGAAACTGAACAAATGCGCCACCTACAGATCAGTAACAATCAAAAAGGGCGCACCTATTAACCGTACATCACCAAAAGTTGCGCTAGGGGCGGTTGAAAATCATTGCACAGGCTTGAACGTTCTTGAAGCTGATGCGCAAGAAATTGCTATACGAAGCCATGCCGGGCTGCGCGGTCCAGAAACGGCGAGATTCCGAGCTTTTTGGTCGAAGTGAAAGCAGACTCGCCCTCGGAAATGAAAATCTGGACCAACTTTAGAAGTAAGTGATTTAGGTCACAGTGACGCGATTGGCTGGAGAAATTCCTTTTTAGGTGAGATGCTAATCACTATCTATCTGAGAGCGCTCTCAGCCATCAATGACGAGGAAAGAGCGTTCTCATAGATGTGGAACAGAGAGGTTCTCGATTAAGGAGTATCAAGTGACCCAGAGAACAACGCTCAAGCTATTGAGCCTCGTTGCTATCTCAACGCTTGCCCTGTCAGCGTGTGGTAGCGGTGGTGATTCCGCGAGTGAGGGATCTGAAGAATCTGGCGACCAAATCACGCTAACGGTTGCTACATTCAACGAGTTTGGATTGGAAAACCTGTACAAGCAGTACATGGAAGAAAACCCGAACATCAAGATTGTCGAAAAGAAGGCCGCGACCTCCAACGAGGCGCGCGACAACATGAACACCAGGCTTGCAGCAGGCTCTGGTCTATCAGACATTGAGGCCGTGGAGATCGACTGGATCCCGGAGCTCATGCAGTACCCGGATCAGTTCGTTGACCTATCTTCGGACAGCGTGAAAGACCGCTGGCCAGACTACAAGGTAGATCCAGTGACGACTCCGGATGGAAAGCTGATCGGTTACGGCACAGACGCAGGCCCGCAGGCCCTTTGCTACCGCGCGGATCTATTTGAGAAGGCCGGCTTGCCGACTGACCGTGATGAGGTCGCATCGCTACTAGACGGCGGTTGGGACAAGTACTTCGAAGTTGGTAAGAAGTTCGTCGATGAGACCGGCATTCCGTGGTACGACGGTGCGACAGCCACCTACCAGGGCATGATCAACCAGCAGCCGAACCCGTTTGAAAACAACGACGGCAGTGTCATCCCGCTGGACGAAAACAAGCCCATCAAGGACATCTACGACGAAATCTTGAAGCAGTCCGAAAACAACCTGTCCGCAGGATTCGCACAGTGGAGCGAAGACTGGACCAACGCATTCCAAAACGACGGCTTCGCAACCATGCTCTGCCCGCCCTGGATGCTGGGTGTTATTGAAGGTAACGCCGCCGGTGTTGAGGGCTGGGACGTTGCTCCTGTTTACCCCGGTGGCGGCGGAAACTGGGGCGGCTCCTACCTGACTGTTCCTGCCCAGGGCAAGCACCCTGAAGAAGCCAAGGCACTGGCCGACTGGCTAACCGCGCCCGAACAGCAGATCGAAGCGTTCAAGACCAAGGGCAACTTCCCGTCACAGACCGAGGCACTCGACAATCCGGAACTGCTCGAATACAAGAGCGAGTTCTTCAACGACGCGCCGGTCGGCGAGATCTTCTCCGAGATGTCGAAGCGCATCACGATTTCGCCATACAAGGGAACTCACTTCTTCCCGATTACAACCGTCGTCACTGACGCGCTGAACCGCGTTGACGTCGATGGGACTGACACGCCTGAGTCCTCCTGGGACAAGGCGCTAACCGAGTTCCAACAGCTCGGCATTAACTAACGCCATTTCGTGTGGTGGGAGGGCATCCTCCCACCACACCTTTACAGGGAGGCACCAAATTGTCGGTCATATCTAGGCCAGCAGCGTTGGAACAGCCCAAGCGCCGCCGCAAGGGGCTTGGCGCCACGCCGTATGTGTTCATCGCGCCGTTCTTTATCGTTTTCGCACTAACCGGCCTATTTCCACTGGTTTACACCGGCTGGGTCGCACTCCACGATTGGCATCTGATTGGCGGGCAACAGGGATTTGTAGGCCTGGAAAACTTCGCCCTCGTTCTTAAACAACCAACGTTTTGGATAGCGCTTCGCAACACGTTCTCCATATTCCTGCTGTCCTCCGTCCCCCAGATCATTATCGCAATCGCGATTGCGTACATGCTGGACGCGAACCTTCGGGCAAAAACGTTTTGGCGCATGGGCGTCCTGCTACCTTACGTGGTTGCGCCCGTCGCGGTTTCGATCATCTTTTCAAAGCTTTTCGCTGACCAGTCGGGCATGATCAACGCCGTCCTCGAAAATATTGGACTATCGGCAATAGGTTGGCATTCAGACGCGTTTTGGGCCCACATTGCAATCGCGTCGATGGTGAATTTCAGGTGGACGGGTTATAACTCGCTGATTTTGCTGGCAGCTATGCAGGCCGTACCAAACGATCTTTACGAGGCCGCGACGGTTGATGGTGCAAGCAGGGCTCGCCAGTTTTTCTCGGTGACGATACCGCAGCTTCGGGCGACACTAATCTTCGTGATTATTAACTCCACTATTGGTGGCCTGCAGATTTTCGATGAGCCGCGCATGTATGACCAGATTGGTAAGGGCGGCAACGACAACCAGTGGCTGACCCTAACGATGTACCTGTACAACTTGGCGTGGGGCGATCAAAAGAGTCTTGGTAAAGGCTCCGCGGTGGCGATTATCTTGTTCATCATCATCCTGATTTTCGCGTTGATTTCGTTCAACCTGACTAAACGAATCGCTTCTAGCGCAATGCCGCAGGCTAAAACACGCCACTTCTTCGGCGGACACCACGTAGACATTGGCGCCAAGCGTAGTGAGGACCTCAACGTTGCTGAAGGAGCGCTCCAATGAGTAACGAAGTTTCAATCGCAACCCTGAAACAGACCGCGGGCTCGGGCGTTGCCAGGGCAGCGGAACGAAAGCGGCGGAAGAGGACGAGCACGGCAATAGGCTCTGCACGCCAGCCGGGAGTGTTCAACTACACCTTCCTAATCGTGCTGATTATTTTCTCCGCGGCACCTTTGTACTACGCGTTCCTGCTTGCGTCCTCGAACGCGGCCCACATCGCGCAAAATCCGATTCCTTCGCTGATCCCGCAAGGTCAGTTCCTGGAAAACCTTCAGCGCGTACGCGACTCTGGACTGGATTTGACTGGAGCGCTACTGAACTCGATTGTCGTTGCAGTGATTACCTCGCTGAGCGTCGTGTTCTTCTCAACCCTCGCAGGCTTCGCGTTTTCTAAGCTACGGTTCCGCGGTCGGGAAGGCCTGCTCACGTTCGTTATTGCGACGATGGCGATTCCGGCGCAGCTGGGCGTGATTCCCTTGTTCATGGTGATGGCGAAGTTTGGCTGGACGGGTGAACTGAAAGCCGTAATCATTCCGGCAATGGTGTCTGCGTTTGGCGTGTTCTGGATGACCCAGTACATTCGAGACGCTTTGCCCTACGAACTGGTTGAATCGGCGCGCGTGGATGGGGCGTCCCTGTTCCGCGTGTTCTGGTCGGTCGCATTACCGACGGCTCGCCCGGCGGCGTCAATGCTAGCCCTGTTCACATTCGTTGGTTCGTGGACTAACTTCTTCTGGCCGTTTATCGTGCTTGGAGCTTCCAAACCCACGTTGCCGGTTGCACTACAATTGTTGCAAGCGTCGTATTTCAAGGATTACTCCTTGATTATGACGGGTGTTGTGATCGCAACCGTTCCGCTATTGCTGTTGTTCTTCTTTGCTGGCCGTCAACTTGTTAGCGGGATTATGCAAGGCGCAGTGAAGGGATAAGTGCTATGAATGCCGTTCGAGTAACTTTGGAGGACGTTGCTGCCCACGCTCGGGTTTCTAGGGCAACGGCATCCCGGGTTATCCGCGGTGAGCAAAATGTGAGCGCCAAGAAAATGAAAGCGGTTCGAAAGGCCGTGGAGGAGCTGGGGTACCGCCCTAACTCTGCGGCGCGAACGCTGGTTACTAGGCGCGCCGGAGTGGTTGCGATCGTGATTCCTGAGCCTGATAGTCGCGTTTTTTCTGACGCCTTCTTTGGCCGGACGATCCAGGCGATTTCAACGGAGCTAGGTCATCACAATACGCAACCGGTACTCGTGTTCTTCTCGACTCCGGAAGAATCTAGGCGCACTGAAATGTTCCTGACTAGCGGGGCGGTTGACGGCGCGATCGTTCTGTCTCACCACGAACAAAGTGGCGAGATCGACCGCCTTAGGCAGGCCTCCGTTCCAACGGTTTTCATTGGCCGGCTAGAAGAGGCCGATGAACACTCGTGGGTGGACTCGGATAACTATCACGGTGGCGAGGTCGCCGCTGAGATTCTGCTGGAACACGGTTGCACCAAGCCTGCGACGCTGTCCGGTCCGCTGGACATGGTTGCCGGTAAGGATCGTCTGGGCGGTTTCACCGACTACTTGAAGTCAGTGAACATCACTCCTGTTGTGCAGGAGGGCGATTTCACGTACCAGTCGGGATATGAGGCCGGACAAAGGTTCCTGCCGATGGTCAGCCGCGGTGAGATCGATGGTATTTTCGCCGGGTCCGACCTGATGGCCTCCGGCCTCATCGATGCATTGAATGAGGCCACCGAACCCGTTTCGGTGCCGATCGTGAGTTTTGACGACTCGCCGCTGGCTGAACAGCTGGACCTCACTTCGATAACGAACCCAACGAAAGACCTGGCGCGAGAGGCGACGAAGCTTCTAGAAGCGCGACTAACAAACAAATGGGATGGAAACCCCGTGGTGCTACCAGTGACAGCCACTGAGCGCCGTCCGGTTTTCACTTTTCCCAATCAAACTAATTAGGGCTCTGAAAGGCACAAAATGAAGCACGATCTGCTTTCGCAAACCTCCACCTCGGCCAGTGATGACGGGAAAAATCTTAACCCAGAGTTGGCCCAGATAGGCGCGGAAATTGCCGCCAAGGGAGCCACATTATTAGTAAACAAGTCCGTCCTTCCATTGGAGGGCGATGCTCCGCTCGCGGTTTTTGGTCGCGTAGCGCGCGACTGGATCGCAGTCGGCTACGGTTCAGGCGGCGACGTGAATCCGCCCTATGTTACGAACCTGACGGATTCGCTAATCGAGCTTGGGGTTCCTGTAGATTCCGAACTTGCTGACCTCTACGAGCAGTGGTGTGCAGAAAACCCCGTAGATCCTGGCAATGTTTGGGGCAAGTGGCCGCTGTCTTTCCCCGAAATGCCGATCAGTGATGACCAGATCGAAAATGCATCCAAACGCTGCGACACGGCCGTGGTCGTAGTGGGCCGAGCAGCTGGCGAGGATCGTGAGTCGCTACTCGAACCCGGCTCCTACTACCTGACTGATGATGAAAAATCGTTGCTATCCCGCGTAAGCAAGTCCTTCCAACGCACTATCGCGATCGTCGTGACGGGCAACGTCATGGATCTGGCATGGGCGCAAGATTTGGATGTCGACGCCCTGCTACTCGCATGGGCGGGCGGCCAAGAGGGTGGACGCTCAGTCGCAAGAATCCTGGTTGGCGATATGGAACCGGGCGGACGCCTGACCGATACCATCGCTTACCACTACGAGGACTACCCAAGCTACGGCAACTTCGGCGACCCGGATGCAAACGCCTACGTTGAAGACATCTACGTCGGATACCGTTACTTCGAAACCTTCGCGAAAGACAAAGTCCAGTTCCCCTTCGGATTCGGCCTGGGATATTCCACGCACGACTACTCTGACGTTGCAGTTAAATCGACCAACGAGGGCGTAGTTGTGACCGGTACGGTTACAAACACTGGTGATGCGAAGTCCTCCGCGGTAGCGCAGCTATACGTGCGCAAGCCCGGCAGGTTGAATGGAGCTCCAGAGCGTGAACTCGTGGGTTTCTGGCGTTCATCCGACCTGCAACCAGGGCAAGCAGAGTCCTTCACCATCACGGTTCCCAAGCGCGCCCTCGCCGTTTATGACGACATTCCGGGACGTGAAACGACTTATTGCTGGGTTGTTGAAGCTGGCGATTATGGCCTGTTCCTGGGCAACAGCGTGCGCGATGCGCGTGAAATCGGGTCCATTCAGTTGGATCAGCAGATCTTGGAACAGCTTGAGCAGGCTGCCGCCCCCGTCGTCGCGTTCGATCGCTATATTCGCAAGGGTGACGCTACGAAGCCTGAGCTTGACGCCGTTCCGATGAGCGAGGTCGATCTGGTCGAGCGCATCACCAGCAGGTTCCCCGAATCGACCGGTTCGCGTAGGGAAAATGCGCGGTTTGAGGACGTCCTCGAGAATCGAATTTCAACGGCAGATTTGGCGGCGTCGCTGTCTAATCGCGACCTGGCTGATTTGACATACGGCGACGTGACGATGAATTCGCCGCTGGGAGCGCCGGGGAATGCGGGTGCGCTCGGCGGGGTGACTGAGTCACTTCGAAGCTTGGGCGTGCCGCCCGCAATCACAACGGATGGGCCGTCCGGTATGCGCCTGAACGCAACGGCGACGCTACTTCCGTGCGGCACCGCGCTGGCGTCCACGTGGGATACGGAGCTGGTGGAACGCATGGCGAAGCTACACGGGGAAGAAATGGCGATGCTGGGCTCGGACATCCTTTTGAGCCCAGGTATGAACATCCACCGCGACCCGCTGTGTGGTCGAAACTTTGAGTACTACTCTGAGGACCCGTTGATTTCTGGGCGTTTTGGGGCTGCAATCGTGCTCGGCGTGCAGGGCGCGGGACGAAGCGCCTGCCCGAAGCACTACGCTGCAAACAACCAGGAAACGAACCGGATTTACACGGATTCGCGCGTCTCAGAGCGTGCGCTACGCGAAATCTATCTGCGTGGCTTTGAAATCGTCGTGAAGGACGCGCACCCGCATTTCATCATGACGTCGTACAACAAGATCAACGGCGTGTGGGGACACTACCACTTCGACCTGGTTGAAACGACCCTTTTTGGCCAGTGGGGGTTCGACGGCGCGGTCATGACCGACTGGTGGATGCGCATGGCGCCCGATCCGAATTTCGAGGGCGTGTATGACTCTGCATACCGCGTGCGTGCTGGTGTCGATGTGCTGATGCCGGGTGGTGACGTGCACCAGGGGACCACGCGAGAGGACTCCGTGTTCGAATGCCTCGAGGCCGGAACCCTTAAGCGTAGTGAAGCCGAGCGCAGTGCCGTGCGCGTCCTGAACTATCTGAAGCGCAGGTTCGAGACGCTCAGCGCCGTAGCTAGACGTGCGAGCAGGGGAGTGAGCTAATCGCTTGCGGCCGCTTATCTAAGCGTCACTGGGCTGACACGTAGTCGG
>DUQT01000280.1 GCA_012837655.1 Actinomyces sp.
CGCGCTGGCGTCCCTTGCAGCTGTCGACGAGTGCTCCCCGCGCATGCGGGGATTCCGGGGCGCCCGACTACAGGTACTTCTTGCAGACCGATACCGTCTGGTCACCGTAGGAGCCACCGAACAGCTCCGCATGCACAATCAAGATGTGTAGCTGATGAATCCCGATGCGCTCCTGCCAGCCTGATTCCAGTGGCGACTCTGCGTTGTACCCGTCATAGATCTTGTCCCAATACGGCTGCCCGAACACGCCCAAGTCAGCCAAATCCTTCTCCGCATGCCCACCATTCGCAGCCGGATCAATCAGCACCCCAACCGTGTCCGGTAGCGGACCCTCCGAAGTGCCCTTCCCAGCATTCTCCGGCGCCCAATCAATATCGTCCGTACGCGACCAAATCACGTTCCCAGACCACAAATCCCCGTGAATTCGCGAAGCGGTGGTTTTCACGAGGGCGGGCTGAGGACTATCGAAATCCCCATCCCGCAGTCGTTCACACAGTTGCTCTACGACGCTAATATCCGAGCCTTCGATCGCACCGTTATCCACCGCCGCGGGCAGGTGCGCCAATATGCGTTCTTCTGCGAAAAAGTTCCCCCACGTATCGGGTGCGTCAGCTTCAGTCAGATAGGTCAAGTTCGCCATACCCATCCAGCCGTCACCCTCATCCCAGCCGGTGGGCGCCTGCCCAAAGAAATCCGATCCCGCGGCATGCGTCAGCGCCAAGGCGCGACCAAACTGTAGCGCGGCCTCCTCAGTGACTCCAGTTCCCTGCACCGCCCTCGTGGATAATGAACTACGATCCACTTCGAGGACGGGGACCACGTGCGCACCGCCGGACGGCATCGCTTCGGCGAGCCAATCGAGGGAAAGGGCCTCGAGTTCGGTACTCGTGGGGTTTGCGTTATCAGTCTTGATGTACGTGTTTCCAGATTTGCGAACGCTCATGGACCCAGTATGTCAGCAGGGGCGAGGAACGCGCTTGGCACATTTGAGCGCAATGCCTGGCAAGATTGGCCGGCATCGCGCGCGGTTACCTATCATTGGGAAGCGGTGGCACCTCGTCTTTGCGCGGGGATCCAGTCGATAAGGAGGACGCCGTGGCCCAAGAAATCGCTGACCTCGAGCGGAAGCTTCGAGATGGAATCGCCGCTAACGAACCGACAGAAGTCTCACGATTGCTTGCCGAGTCCTCAATCCGCGACGTCATTCGAATCGTCGAAAGAACGTCAGCATTCGAGGCCGCAGTTATCTTCCGCCTCCTTCCGAAAGATCGTGCGCTAACAGTTTTCGACGCCCTAGATGCGCGACACCAAGCTGACTTGATCGGAGCGCTACAGGCCGACGAGTTCGTAGCATTCTTCGACGACCTTGACCCAGACGACCGGGTTTCGCTACTCGATGAGCTCCCCGCCGAAGTTGCGGATGCGCTCCTCAAGAGTCTTGAGCCAGATGAGCAACGCATCACGGGCATTATCTTGGGCTACCCGCGCGGTTCGGTTGGCCGCGCAATGTCACCCGAGATCGCGATTATCTACGACGACATGACCGTTGGCGATGCCCTCGCGATCCTCAAGCGCCAGGCCAACGATGTGGAGACCATCTACACGCTCCCGATCGTCAACCGCAATCGAAAACTGGTCGGCATCTGCTCAATGCGTGATCTGTTCACGGCTGATCCGCACTTGAAACTCAGCGAGATCATGGGCGAAGCCGTCTTCGCGAACGCGCACGACGACGAAGAAGAAACCGCGCGCTGGCTGCAAACCCTCGACCACCTGGCGATGCCAGTCGTTGATGAAGATAAGCGCCTGGTCGGAATCCTCACGTACGACGACGCCCACGACATTATTGAAGAAGCCGATAACGAGGACGCCGCGCGCGGCGGTGGTCACGAACCGCTTCATCAACCGTATCTGTCGACTCCGCTGATGAAGGTCGTGAAGTCGAGAATCGTTTGGCTACTGGTGCTCGCACTTTCTGCGATCCTGACCGTGCAGGTGTTGGACGGGTTCGAGGACACGCTCGCAAAGGCGGTTGTCTTGGCCCTGTTCATCCCACTTCTTACGGGCACCGGTGGAAACACG
>DUQT01000164.1 GCA_012837655.1 Actinomyces sp.
CCCTAATGGATCTGCGTGAACGCGGTCAAGTCACCGAACTGAACTTTGAAACAGTGTCCGCAGCTTTTGACCTGAAATTAAAGCTGTCAATGTTCGCGGGATTCATCATCACGACCCCGTGGTGGGTCTACCAAATCTGGGCTTTCATAGCCCCCGCGCTGAAGAAGCGTGAAAAGGCGTACGCGATTATTTTCACGATCGCGGGAGCAATCCTGTTTGCCGCAGGTGCTGCAGTCGGAATATGGATCATGCCCCACGCCGTTCAGATCCTGACATCTTTCGCGCCGGCCTCAGCTGTAATGCTGATGAAGTCGAACATGTACTTCAGTTTCTACATGCGGCTCGTGCTCGTTTTCGGAATGTCATTCCTGATTCCGCTGGCTATGGTGGGGTTGAATCAACTCAATATTTTGCGCGCAGAGACCATGCTCAAAGGATGGCGATGGGCAGTCGTATCTGCATTTGTTTTCGCTGCGGTTGCCAATCCACTTCCGGACCCGTGGAACATGACGTTCCAGGCCTTAGCAATGCTTACGCTGTACCTCCTAGCGGTCGGAATCTCTTACATTCACGACCGGCGCCACGATAAGAAGCAAGCTAAAGAAGAGGCCGAACTTGATGCCGCTCTGGCGCGCCTAGACGAGAAAGACAAAAAGGACGATTAGTGACTGCTCGCAGACAACGCAAGCGCTCGACTTCGCAAGATTCGAGCCAGCCAAGCGCTGCTGAGCGCTACCGGCAAGCGATGGATCGAAATCGCTACGAAAAAACAGAGCGCGCCCAATTCGCACACACCTACGACTTCGAGTTCGACGATTTTCAGCATTCCGCACTCGCAGAAGTCGAGGCCGGAAAAAACGTTCTAGTTGCGGCACCTACCGGAGCTGGCAAGACGATCGTGGGGGAGTTCGCTCTCCATATGGCGCTTGCCAAGCAGTCCCGCGCTTTCTACACCACTCCGATCAAGGCGCTATCGAACCAGAAGTATCGGGAACTTGGCGAACAGTTCGGAACCGAAAACGTTGGACTGCTAACCGGAGACGTATCGATCAATGGCGATGCACCCGTTGTCGTAATGACTACCGAGGTTGCTCGCAACATGATCTATTCAGGGAAGGATCTAACTGATCTGGGAGCCGTCGTTCTTGACGAGGTGCACTACCTAGCTGACCGATTCCGCGGCCCCGTGTGGGAAGAAGTCATCATCCACATGCCCGACCACGTCCAGTTAGTTGCACTGTCCGCAACGGTTTCAAACGCGGAAGAGTTCGGCGACTGGATCGATCAGGTTCGTGGCGGATGCTCAGTCATTGTCTCTGAAACCAGGCCCGTACCCCTTTACCAGCACATGATGGTGGGCAGGCGCCTGTACGATCTTTACACTCCAGACCGCGAGGGGCACCACGTCCTCCACGGGAAAATAAATCCCCAGTTACGACACGCAATTTCTGAAGATCGAGGAATCCAATCACGGTCTTTCCACGAATCTGAAAGGGGACTTGCAGGTGGTCGCCGAATGCGGGGGAGTAGGCCACGCAGACGACGCATCAGCAAACCAGAGGTCATCATTACGCTTGAGCGTGCACACCTACTTCCCGCGATTTTCTTTATTTTCTCGCGCGCAGGTTGCGATGACGCTGTCGATGCGGTTGTAAGCGCGGGCGTCACGCTCACCACGAGGGAAGAGCAAATGCAGATCGCGGCCGTCGTTGACGAGGCCGTTGCAACGCTTTCTGCGGAGGACCTCGCAGTTCTAGGCATCGCGAAATGGTCGGCCGCCCTTGAAGCCGGTGTAGCCGCACACCACGCGGGATTACTTCCAGTACTAAAAGAAACCATCGAGAAACTATTTTCAGCTGGACTAATCAAGGTGGTTTTCGCAACGGAGACACTCGCGCTTGGCATAAACATGCCCGCGCGCACAGTAGTCCTGGACTCGCTACGAAAGTTCAACGGCATCACACACGTGACTTTGTCGCCCGGGGAGTACACCCAGCTAACCGGTCGCGCAGGAAGGCGCGGCATCGACGTTGAAGGCCATGCCGTAGTTGTTCACGGGTTCGACATCGAACCTGAAGAAGTTGCATCACTTGCGTCCAAACGCACCTACCCGTTGGTATCAGCATTCCGACCTACCTACAACATGGTTGCAAACCTTGCAGCTAACGGAACGCTAGTGCAGGCGCGCGAAGTCATGGAAGAATCCTTCGCCCAGTTCCAAGCCGACCGAAAGGTCGTGGGGCTTGCGCGTGACG
>DUQT01000165.1 GCA_012837655.1 Actinomyces sp.
CCCGTCCTTTTTCTTTAAGGCGCGTCCCGGCCGGGCCGCGCGCTGTTCGGTTCGAGTTGCTACGCCGAACCTGCTAACCCGCCACCACTAATTTTCGATTCAGACCCAGACTGCCCGGCTTAGTAGTACCTCTGAGGCTTTCAGACCCAAACTGGCAGAAACCGAGCGTAATCTTGGCAGTTCCTGTCTCAATGGTGCTTGAATCCAGGTTTCCTGACGGCGTTCAGACCCTAAGTGGCAGTTTGACTACCTGTTTTGGGTAGTTCCCCTCTGAAAGGGGTCATGCAGCCGGGGTTTCCGACTGCATTCAGACCCTAAGTGCCCGATTTACCGCTTGTTTCGGCCACTTTGTGTCTGAATACATTTCCGAGGGCGCTGCTGCGCCTCTGTCTCAGACCCAAACCGGCTCGCCCTCCTAAATCCACGCGATGAAACTTGGTGCTTCGGGTCTGAATCGAAATTAGAGTTGCACTTTGGATCTGAAAGCCGGCACGCGGAAGACACTTTGGGTCTGAATCGAAATTAAGGGGGAACCGAACCTGGCCTGTGAATCGCGCCCAAACGCGCTACCCGGCTCTGCACAATGCTCGGTGGATCGCTACCATCGAAGGTAGTCACGGAAGGAAGCACATGAACGTTTCAGTTGAGGTCGCCGACATCACCACGCTTGATGTCGATGTGATTGTGAATGCGGCTAACTCCTCGCTGATGGGCGGTGGCGGTGTTGATGGCGCAATTCACCGAGCAGCCGGCCCGCAACTACTCGAAGAATGCAAGGAAATCCGTAAGAATGACCTGCCGGACGGTCTCCCGACGGGACAGGCCGTTGCCACGAAGGGGTATGACCTTCCCGCGCGTTGGGTGATTCACACGGTCGGCCCGAATAAGGGCGCAGGCCAGACCGATCCGTTCCTGCTGGAATCGGCGTTCCGCAACTCGATGGATTTGGCGGCGCAGATGGGGGCACATTCCGTCGCTTTCCCCGCTATTTCCGCGGGAGTCTACGGCTGGGACATGGCCGAAGTCGCCCAGATAGCTGCAGACACCATCCGCGGATGGTTCGATTCGCTCGATACGGCATGCACCGCCCTCCAGACCGTTATCTTCGCGGTTACGAACGACGAAGCGCGCGAGCTGTTTGAAAAAGCGCTCAACAGCTGACCGGCCCCGAGGCGTGGCGAGCCGCGCCCCGCGCGAAAGCACCGCACGCCGGTAGCGCACCACGACGCCCCGCCCTAACCCCAACGAATCCCGGAAATCTGCCAGATGCCAGACGAAAAAGTCACCCAAAGGAGCCTCATGCCCTGGTTCATCCTCATCACTTCCGCCCTGTTCGAAGCCGTGTGGGCGAACGCGCTCGACCGCCTCGCATCCGGCGCGCTGACCGCATCCAACTGGGCCGCGTTCATCGTGGGGAGCGTAATCTCCGTGGGAGGCCTCGCCTGGGCCCTCCGCGACCTCCCCGTCGGCACGTCGTACGCGATTTGGGTCGGAATCGGCGCAACCGCAACAGTCCTATGGGCGGTGCTCGCCGGCGCGGAAACCCTCAGCGTCATGAAAGTCGTCTTCATGGTTGCCATCGTCGCCAGTGTGGCCGGCCTAAAGATCGTTTCTTAGATTTCCGAGGGCGGGGCTGAGTTTCACCCAGACGTTAGGCAAGGATCCCGCGCCAGGGGATCGTCAGGCAAGCACTCTGCCGGAGCTCATCAGGTAAGCACTCTGCCGGAGCTCATCGGGTAAGCACCCCGCGCCAGGGGATCATCAAGCTAGCACCCTGCCGGGGTGACCTCGACTGAAGTAGGTATCCCGGAGTTGCCTCAGCCTCGCCCTCATGGATCCGGAATGGAATTCTTGCCACGTGAAACGTTCGATTTGGGACACAACCTGACGAATGGCGCGCTCGCGGTCGCGTTCCTTGATTAGTGCTTGCTGCGAGGTTTCGCGCGAGTTGCCGTACTTCGTGAGGCCGTCGAACTCGAGGGCCAAATTCTTTCCCGGATACGCGAAATCCGCGAAGTAGTGCCGGCCGGCGACGATGATTTCGTACTGTTCGGTCGGCGGCGGGAAGCCGAAGCTGTAGAGTTCGAGGCGCATGAGGGACTCTCCGGGAGACTCCGCCCACGGAGAGATCAGCTGCAGATTCCGCCGCGCCCGCCTGCTCCCTCGGGAATCTTTTCGTCCTGAAAGTATGACTTCCAGGCGCAGGAGAATGTTGCGAAAACTGGCCTCGACGGAGGGGCGGTCGCGGTCGAATTGCTTGACCTGCTCGTGGATGAACCAGTCGACGATGGGGACGGCGTCGCGCGCGGGGTGGCGGGCGAGGAGCTCAACGCACAGGTAATCCCACCGCAGCACGCGCATTCCCTTGACCGTGGTGAACGCTTCCGGTGGAAAGGTTCGAGAGCTGCGGCGCACGATCGCCTCCCGAATCTGCGGCAGGGGTGCGTTTTCATTGATTCCCGAGGGCGAGTTGGGGTCGATCGGGGTGCCGGCTCCGCTATGACTTGGCCTGCGATTTTGGCCGAATGCGTTCTTGATGAATGCGGCCATGTTGCCGACGGCGCGAACTTTGCAGCGAGAGTGGTGGCGCGAGTGTTTGACACCCGTGATCAGCTCGATCGTCCAGGATTGTTTCGGCACGGGCGCGCCGTGAATGAGCGCGGCGATGATGCCGTCCAACGCGGTTCCTTCGGCGGACATCGCGAGGACGGAGCGGGCGCGTTGGGTTTGGACGGCCTCCCAGATTTGCCACTGCTCGCCGGGCACGACTTCGGCCCAGGTGCCGTACGCGAGGCGCACCCAGTTCGCGCCTTTGCGGCGGGTGATTTTGCGGCCGCTGTCGGCTCATCGGTCAAGTTTCGTTATGACAGTCATGGGGCTAGTTCAGCAATTTTGCTTGGTTTGTGTTCGGGGCAGGCCCGTTTTCTGTGGACTTGCCGGGTCGCTTGGAGCTGTGGACGGGCTGGTCGGTGGGTTCCAGCCGTATCGACATTGGTGGGTTGCTCTTAATTGGGTTTCAGACCCAAACTGTCTTCGCGTTGGGCTCGCCTGAGGCTTTCAGACCCAAAGTGCCTGAATTGGGGTGGTTTTGGGGTGGTTCCCCTCGGAATCAGCTTTGGCAACTCATTTCCCGGAGGTATTCAGACCCTAAGTGGCGGTTTGCCCCCTTGTTTTGGGTAGTTCCCCTCTGAAAGCCGACTGGCAGCATCCGTTTCGGACTGCGTTCAGACCCTTAGTTCCCGTTTACGTACTTGTTTTGGCCACTTGCCGTCTGAATCGATTTTTGAGGGCGGTGCTGAGATGCGGTTCAGACCCAAAAGTCCTCTCCGGGTGGGAATGGCTATCAATGTGGGAAGGGTTGGGTGCTGTTTGGTTAATGGTTGGTGAATTGTTTGGTGGTATATCCACAGGTTGTCTCAGGGCTCTACC
>DUQT01000166.1 GCA_012837655.1 Actinomyces sp.
CAGTGGGCCAGCGTGCGCGGGCAGGTGCCGGGTTTTGGCAACACTGATTTTGGGGATATAGCGTGAGACCTTGAAAGAGCAACGTTCGACCACCGAATCAGCCAGCGTCGGCCGGCACATCAGCGCGTGCCGAACAGGACGCAACGCAAGTACGCCGGCCGTCACGACGACATGCGTATCGCCATTTTCGTCGGCTCGCACGGCGATGCATTCGGCAGTCACGACGGCGCCCAAGACAAGTTCGAAACGCACGATCAGAGGGAGGCCCCATGAGCACCGCAGGTTCAAATCTGACCTCACCAAACCCGTGGGATCATTCCGCCCCGCAAAACGCGTTTGAACGCGCCACGTCCGAATACCGCGATTACCGTCCCGCGTATCCAGATTTATCCGTGAGGGCGGCGCTACGCCCCGGCCCACTACTTGAGCAAGACGGTACAGCCTCCCACTCCGATGATGTGGAACCGAGCCACGTCCTCGACGTTGTGGATATTGGCGCTGGAACTGGCAAGTTCACCGCAAAGCTGCTGGAGTACGAAACCCGCGTAAAGGCGGTGGAACCGGCGGCTGCGATGCGGTCACAACTTGCGGAACTGGCCGGCGACCGGTGCGAAGTTGTGGATGGGACAGCCGAAGCTACCGGATTGCCGGATAAATGCGCGGACGTGATTACCTACGCGCAGGCGTGGCACTGGTTTGATGGGGAGGCGGCGCTCGCGGAGGCGCGCAGGTTGCTACGGCCGGGTGGACACGTTGCGATTATTTTCAACCAGATGGACGTGTCGGTGCCGTGGGTGCATCGCCTGACGCGGATTATGCGGTCGGGGGATATTCACACTCCGAAGAAGGTTCCCGAAGTGGGACCGGACTGGTCGGAACCGATCCTGCACCGCGCGGATTTTTCCACGAAACTCAAGCCCGTTGAAGTAATGGGGCTTGCGCGGACCAGGTCGTCTTACCTGAAATCAACGGAAGCAAACCGGGCGCGCATGCAGGAAAACTTGCGCTGGTACCTACACGATCACCTCGGTTACGCCAGTTCAGACGACGTTGAGATCCCCTACTACACGCTGGTCTGGTTGACGCAACCACTGTGATGAGCGCAACTGCGGTTTTGCGCGATTTCATCGGGAATGCTCGGTTTTGGTAGCGTTTAAGCACCCATTAAATTGCAAGTGAAAACTGGTTCAAATGCGTAATAGCCGCACCTACGTGCTAATAGTTACCGGCCTGGCGCTGTTCGCCATGTTCTTCGGAGCGGGAAACCTAATTTTCCCAGTCATGATCGGCATAGATGCGGGAACGTCGGTGACCCCGGCGATCCTTGGATTCCTAAGCACTGGCGTTTTGCTACCGATGCTCGGAATTATTGCGGCGGCTACATCGCAGGAGGGCGTGACGGGCATCGCGTCGAGGATTGGTAAGTATCCGGGCCTCGTGTTCACGATCGTGATCTTCCTTTCCACCGGTATGCTCTACGCGATTCCGCGAGTGGCTACGGTCAGTTTTGAAATGGCAGTAGTTCCGCAAATCGACGCGGCAAACCCTAATGGAGTTCCACTGTTCGTGTACACAGTGGTGTTCTTTGCGGTTACGTACATGCTGGCTTTGAACCCGAAGGGTTTCCTGGACCGCATTGGTGCGTGGCTTACTCCGGCGCTACTGATCCTGCTGCTGGTACTGATTTTCGCAGCGGCCTTCCGCTTGCCGATGGCTCTTGGAACCCCAACGACTGCCTATGAGACCACGCCGTACGCAACAGGCCTGCTGCAGGGATACTTCACGATGGATGCCATCGCATCACTCGTGTTTGGCATCGTCATTATTTCCTCCCTGCGTCACCGCGGCTTCAAGACGAAGGCCGAGGTTTTCACCGGCACCGCAATCGCAGGCATGATCGCAGGTATTGCACTTGCCTCTATCTACATCGGCCTGACAATCATCGGCACGCGCATGGGCCCCTACGAAGTCAGCAACGGCGCCGAAGCACTTGCCCGCGCGGCAACCGAACTATTCGGAACTGCCGGCGTCACCCTGTTCGGCCTGATCGCGATACTGGCATGTTTGACCACGGCCGTCGGACTAACCGGCGCGTCGTCGCAATACTTCCGCACACTGTTCCCGCAGATTTCCCGCCCGGTCATGGTGCTAATCCACGTCCTCGTATCGCTGGCTTTGGCGAACTTAGGACTGGAAACGATCCTCGACATCGTCGCCCCGGTCAACCAGCTGATTTACCCGGTCGTGATCTGCGTTATTTTCGTGGCACTGTTCGACATTTTCGTGCCTGACCAGCTGTACTGGACCTACCGTTTGGCCGCGTGGATCGGCGGATTCATAGGCATTTTCGAAGCGCTACGTTCAACCGGACTGCCGCAATTCGACGTTTTAACCCTGTATCTAAACCAGCTACCGCTCAGCGCCGTGAACATGCCGTGGGTGGTGCCGACCCTCGCGGGATTCATCATCGGCCTGGTCATCGATACGGTGCGCGGCGACCATATTTGGACCCGTCGCCCCGAAAAAGTTGACGAGGTCGCCGCTTAGAACCCACCCGAAAGTGGTGCGGATCAGGCGAGCAGAGCTTCGTCCAGAGCGAAGTAGGTCAGCACGATGTCAGCGCCGGCTCGAACGATTCCGGTGACTGACTCCTGCACGACGCGTTCGCGGTCCAACCAGCCGTTTGCTGCGGCGGCCTCAATCATCGCGTATTCGCCTGATACCTGGTAGGCAGCAACTGGAACTTCTGAAACGGTAGCTACATCTGACAAGACGTCCAGGTAGTAGCCGGCAGGCTTGACCATGACCATGTCGGCGCCTTCTGCAAGATCCAGCAGTGCCTCGCGCACGCCCTCACGACGATTTGCAGGATCCTGCTGATAGGTCTTGCGATCGCCTTTTAGACCGGATCCAACGGCTTCGCGGAACGGGCCAAAGAAAGCAGATGCATACTTGGCGGAATAAGCCAGGATTGCCACGTCCTCGAAACCCTCATCATCCAGGGCTTCACGGATCACGCGAACCTGGCCGTCCATCATCCCGGAAGGCGAGACCACGTGCGCGCCTGCGCGTGCTTGCGAAACGGCTTGCATCGCGTACAGCTCTAACGTGGCGTCATTGTCCACCGTTCCTTCATCAGTGAGGACACCGCAGTGCCCGTGGCTTGTAAACTCATCCAGGCACGTGTCGGCAATGATGACGAGGGCGTCTCCAACTTCATCGCGCACCGCCTGTAATCCGCGGTTCAAAACACCATCTTTAGCCCACGCAACGGACCCCTGTGGATCCTTGTCCTCTTCTAATGGAACCCCAAACAGGTCGATTCCCCCGATGCCGGCGTCGACGCAGCGGCGGGCAAGCTCACGCAAAGACTTTTCCGTGTGCTGATACTGCCCCGGCATAGAACTAATTTCCACCGGGGAGTCAATACCGTCGCGAATGAATGCCGGCAGGACTAGCTGACTGGGGTGAACGCGGGTTTCCCGTACCATCTTCCGCATTGCCGGCGTTGTGCGAAGGCGACGAGGACGCTCAAAAGGTGTAGTGAAACGGTCGGTAGACATAGTTACTCCTCGAAAACTTTAACTAAAGCGGCGATGATGCCGGCCGCGTTTTGGGTCGGGGCCACGGCGTCGACGCGCAAACCAACTTCGCGTGCAACCTGCGCGGACGGTTCGCCAAACGCCACAACCTGCATGGATTCAACGGGTGGCCCCATGAGCTCTATCGCCGCACGCGCATTTGAACCCGCTGTAAAAACGGCGGCATCAATCATGCCGTGAGACCAGCCAGTTCTAACCCGCCTATCCACATCGGCAACCGGAACTGTCTTATACACAGCAGTCCGATCGATCTCCCAGCCGCGTTCGGCCCACGCATCTGCCAAGAACGGACGCGATAGTGAAGACCCGGGGAACCAGGCGCGCGCATAGTACTGACACGAAGGGCCAGACGAAAACGCGGCGAGCAGCTCTTCCTGAGTCGCTCTTGCCCCCGTACTCACGTCCGGTTCAACACCGAAATTTCGCAGTGCGGCAGTAGTGGTTTCCCCAAGCGACGCGAACATCGTGCCAGCCCGCTTGGCGGCCTGCAATAGATCTGCAAGCGGTTCCATAGCAACGTCCTCGTCGAATATTTTCGATCCGGAAATATGGCAGGCCAACGCGGTCAACGTGCGCGGGGATGTAATCACACACCACGTGTAGGCGCCTTCCCCAAGTGCCTTTAGGTTTGGTTTTACGTCGAAAGATGGCGTGAGGACGGTGCTCGTGAGCGGTTGGGGAATGACGTGCGCGCCGGCGTTCTTGACCGCTTCGACCAGATGGTCCGAGGCCGGACGCGGCATCAAGACTGTGCGGCCCGTGAGGGGACGATCCTGCTGAGTCTTCCCTAGCGGCAAATCATCTGAACCCCACCGCGATACGCGGTCGCCCTCAGGTGCGGAACCGGCGGGCATGCGCGCATTTCCGTCACCAGCCGCGCCGCTACCCTTTGGAGCGTCGTCTTTGCCACCGGAACCGGAACCCGCACGAGCATCGCCGGGCGCCTCGTGCGATGCGCGAGTCGGCTTCGTGGCGGCCAGATCTGTGATTTTGCCGGCGCCGCGGTCAATCAGCTGCGTGGCCAGGTCGAGGCCAATCTGGGTTGCTGCTTCGTCGCGCTGAGTCCGCTCAGACTCCCAGTCGAAATCCACTACCTTCGTGAGTTCAACTCTTTGTTGCCCGTCTGTGGACAGGACTTGAGCGGACAGGGCAAGTGCACCATCATTTAGCGACGCGTGAGCTCCGACCGGCGCCGCGCAACCCGCGTGCAGTCCGGCTAGGACAGCGCGTTCCGCAAGAGCACACGCCCTAGTCTCCGGGTGGTCAAGGGCTGCTACAGCTGCTTGGACTTCCTCATCGTCGGCGCGGACTTCAACCGCGAGCGCTCCCTGCGCGGGCGCCGGCAGAGCCGGCAGAGTAGGTGCATTAGCGTATTCGGATCCCAGGCGCTCCAACCCGGCGCGCGCCAGGATGACCGCGTCAAGATCGCCCGGCCCATCGGGATCAATGCCTGCAACTCGGCCAAGACGCGTTCCGACGTTGCCGCGAATATCCACAATCTGCAGGTCCGGTCGCTTAGCCAAGACGGCCGCCGCGCGGCGCGCTGATCCCGTTCCAACGGTCGCCCCGGTTGGAAGTGATTCCAAATCCAGGCCGTCGCGACACACGATCACATCCGCGAAATCGGCGCGACGCGGCACAGCCCCAATCATGAGTCCGGGCACCGCCGCGGTTGGGAGGTCCTTGAAACTGTGGACCGCGATGTCACACTCACCGGCCAGCAGGGCCAGGCGAAGCGCAGCCGCGAAAACTCCAACTCCACCAAGGGTTTTCAAAGACGCCTGTGTGACATCACCGCGAGTGTGGATAGGCACGACCTCGACGACAAATCCGAGTTCACGCAAGGAATCGGCGACCTGGTTACTTTGCGTCATCGCCAGCTGCGATGATCTGGTTCCAAGTTTCAATATTCGACTCATGGGGCTAAATCAACGTCTTTCTAGATCCCGCACAACCTGGCGCGCGTGTGGCACGACGGCGGCGAATCCGGACCCGGCAATCCACGCGCCCGTTACTTTGATGCCATCGTACTTGTCCACGGCTTCTACCAGTTTGGCAACGTTTGCGCGATGCTGCGGAGTTTGTGGCGCCAACTGGCCATCCCAGCGCACGAGCATGTCCGCAACGACGTTTTCTTCTGAAAGTTCCGTTCCCAGCAGGGTATTTACATCCTCGAGGGCGGTGCTGACCGTCGGTTCGGGGTAGGGCTCACCTGGACGGCCGTAGGATACGCGCAGGATGTGGCGTCCGGGTGGCAGGACTTCGCTCATCCAGCCCCACTTGTAGGACAGGTGCGAAAGTGCCTTGGCTTTGACGCGTGGTTGTCCTAGCGGTTTAGAAACCAGGAGGCCGGAGCCGCGCGGGCCATCATCAAGGTCGTGGCTGTCGATCATGAGTACCTGGTGCGCTATTGGCGCTCCGAGCGGGAGTTCCCACGCGGGGACATCCAGGCGTGAACTGAGCATTCGCATTGCGTTTGGGCCGGGCAGGGCCACAACGAATCGATCGGTTTCAAACGACTTCACCGGGCCTTCGGGAACGGGGTCAGCAGCTGGGTCTGCTCCGCGAACCGTTGGTTGAACATCAATTTTCCAACCGTCATCTTGGTGAAAGTCAACGATCGCGTGGCGGGTCAGTACGGTGCCGCCGCGAGCCACGACCTCGATTTCTAACGCTTCAATCAGGCGGAACATGCCGCCGCGAGTTTGGGCGACCTTCGGACCCGGATTGCGTTTGGCTAGGAGGGTGACGCCGCCAAGTAGTGAACCCGCCTCTTTCATGGCGGCCCGAAGCTCCGGAGTTACGGTGTCAACGGCCAGGACAGACGGGTCGGAGGTGTGGATGCCGCCGGCAACTGGGCGGACGAGGTGATCGAGGACCGCTTTCCCCACGCGTGTTTCAACAAGGGTAGCTAGATCCTTTGCATCCGCCCCAATGCTGGGATCCATGTGCAGGTCCTGCTTGGCCCGTGCAACGCCTTCGTCACCAATGGCCTCCTTTACTTCGGGAGCGTCAATGTCGGCAGGCAGGCCGAGCGTGCCATTTGGAATCGGGTACGCCTTTCCGAGGTTCTCATTCCAAATCCAGGACCGCCCAGTCGGTTCGGTGACCTCCATGTGTAGTTCTTCAACGAGGTCGCCCACAACAGGGTTTCGAGTTGCCCAGGATTCCGCGCCAATGTCGAAGGGAACACCGCCCAGTTTCGCGGACGCAATCAGTCCGCCCGGGCGCCCTCGAGTTTCCACAACGACGGGTCGCAAACCATGTTTCGTGGCTTCATAGGCGGCCGTCATGCCCGCCAATCCGCCGCCTACGATTACTATGTCGGCCTTCATATGGATACTCCTTCGTGCTCTGCGTTGAGTTGCTCGGGTGTCAAAGAATGAATAAACGCGACGAGCTCAGTTAACACACCAGGATCCGCGTCCTTTGGAACCCCGTGACCCAAGTTAACGATGTGAGCGGGAGCCCGCTGCCCCCGCTGAATCACGTCGAGTGCGTGCCCGTGCAAGGCGTCCTCACCAGCAAACAGCATTGCGGGGTCAATATTTCCCTGCAAAGTCAGGCCGGGAACCAGCTTCGCCGCCTCATCAAGCGGAGTTCGATGGTCAACACCAATCGCGTTCACGCCCACCTCCGCCATCGCGTCCAAGAAAGGCGCGGTGTTAGTTCCAAAGTGAATGCGCGGGCCAGCAACGCCCTCCAATGTCATTTTTGAATACGGGAGGACGTGGCTGACATAGCTGTTTCGGGAAAGGGATCCGGCCCAGGAGTCGAACAGCTGCACGGCGTCCGCGCCGGCATCGACCTGCACTTTGAGGAACAGGTTCGACACTTTCGCCGCCCACGTCATCAGCTGATCCCAGGTTTTTGGGTCAGCGTACATGAGTGCGCGTGCGCGCAGGTGATCTTTGGAAGGCCGGCCCTCCACCATGTACGCCGCGAGTGTGAACGGCGCGCCCGCAAAACCAAGCAGCGCCTTGTGGGCCGACAGTTCGTCGCGAATAATTTTCAGCGCGGCAGTAATCATTGACGCGTCTTCAAAAGTGGGTGCTGGCAGTTTTTCAACTTCAGCGCGCGTGCGAATAGGATTTTCGAGGACGGGGCCCACTCCCGGCTGAATCTCAACATCCACTCCTGCTAGGCGTAGCGGAATCATGATGTCGGAAAAGAAAATTGCCGCATCCACGTCGTGGCGACGCACGGGCTGCAGCGTGATCTCGGCGGCCATTTCGGGAATCAAACAGGAATCGAGCATTGTCGTTCCCCGCCGAAGCTTGCGATATTCAGGCAGGGAACGACCCGCCTGGCGCATAAACCAAACGGGGAGCCGCTCAGGCCGCACCTGGTCGAGGGCTTGCAGGATAGTGGACTTCATCATCGCCTAATCGTCTTGAGGTCACGTTGACTCGAGGTCGGGTGGATTTGGACTCACGTGGATTTCCGATCGCGCGGACTCGAGGTCGCGTGGGTCGCGCGGACTCGGGGTCGCGTGATTTTGGGTCACGTGGGTCGCAACTACACGCGCCCATTCTAGGGTGAACACAGCCGACTATTGGCTTGGTTTTGGTCAGCGAGTTTTGTGACGAAGTGTCAGTATTTGCAGGCAAAACTCCATTAATTACACAAGAAAATTAATATGACTAAATGTCAGTTCGTGCGCGCAAATTATCCAGATATGTCTGGTTAACTTACGCAGTGTGGGACTCAAGCTCTTCAGTATCAATCACCGCGATCACGACTTGTTCGCGGTGGAGCAACTGACCCCACTCATCCACGATGAGGTTGAACGCGACATCATCAAACTCGACGGCGTCAACGGCGTTGTCGTGTTGTCGACATGTAACCGCATCGAAATTCTTCTTGACGTGGCCGAGGACGCAGCTGCGAACCACGTCAGAAAGATGCTTGCTGCGCCCAGGAGTTCCCGCAATGTCCGCGAAGTCCAGGATGCTCAAGCGACTTCTGGTGGCGGTCTCGAAGGCGATGCGATGCCCAGCACCGCCCTCGTAAATCCACGTGAATTTAGTGGCATCGAAGTAGTGAAGCACCTGAGTTTGTTGGCGTGCGGGTTGGAGTCGATGGTCGTCGGCGAACGCGAAATTACCGGGCAGCTACGGCACAGCGCTAAGCGCGCTGAACGTCGAGACACGTTATCTGCGCCGATCGTCGCCGCACTGGATACGGCGTTTCGCGCGGCTCGGCAGGTTGAACGTGAAACTGGACTGTCCGGAATGGGCAGGTCGATTGCGGCGATTGCTTTGAACCACGCTGAACAGTTCATTGGAGACTATCGCGACGTGACGGTAACGCTCTTTGGGACGGGGTCGTACGCGGGGGCGGCTGTCACGCAACTGAAGGAGCGCGGATGCAGGAACATTTATGTTCACTCCGCGTCGGGGCGCGCCGAATCCTTCGCCAACGGGCGGGGCCTGCGTGTAGCACGGAATGAGGACCTTGGGCGCATCCTTGCGAAAACCGACATGATTGTGTCCGCTCGCGGCACGGGGTCTCCCACGGTGACGCTAGACCACGTCAGGGCGGGAATGGCAGAGCGAGTGGGTGATCCGAGTCTGGTGGTGCTCGACCTCGCAATCGTAAGAGACGTCGAACCCGCAGTCGCACAAATCCCCGGTGTGACACTGATTGACCTGGACACCGTTAGAAGCCTGGTTCCGAAGTTGGAACCGATGAAGACAACTCGCGCTCGCCACATCGTTGCGCAGATGGTGAAGGAACACGAAGCACACGAAGCCGCGCGAGAGATCGACCCGGTAATCGTGCAAATGCGAGGACTGGTTTCAGGCTACATCGCGCAAGAAATGGCGAATCTGCCCCAGCGCGACCTGGACAGAGCAGATGTTGAACGAGCGCTACGACGGCTCACCAATCGGCTCTTGCACCACCCCACGGCGGCTGCCCACGCGGCGGGTGCAAACGGCCTCACGAATGAATTTATTGACGCCCTGGAAATGGTGACGGGCATTAGTTTTGACAGCGAAGAAGAGGAGACGGCTTGACAATCGCCTTCGACCCAATGGCGCCTTTTGACGCAGTTTTGTTGGCAACCTACGGCGGTCCGGACGGGCCAAACGCCGTCGTTCCATTCATGCGAAACGCTACGAAAGGCAAGGGAATTCCCGACGAACGCCTTGCCGAAGTTGGCACTCACTACGAACGATTCGGCGGAGTCTCGCCAATCATTGCGCGAAATCATGAACTGATAGACGCGCTGCAAGAATCCTTGCGAGACGCCGGTTCAAAAATCCCGATCTACCTGGGTAATCGCAACTGGCACCCGTATTTCAAAGACACACTGCGCCGCATGATTCACGCCGGCCACCGCCGCATTTTGATGATTCCAACGGCCGCGTACGCATCGTATTCGGGTTGTCGTCAGTACCGTGAAGACGTTTGGAATGCCAGGCAGGAATTGATTGACGAGGGCGTGGCTGGCGCAGCTGATCTGCAGGTGGAAAGAGCACCGCTTTACTACAACATCGAAGGTTTCATTGGAGCTAATGCGGATGCTGTGGCTCGCGCTTGGGATGAGCTTGCTAATAGGCAGGATGTGCATCCGCGAATAATGTTTGTGACCCACTCAATTCCGGTTGGGATGCAGGAAAGTTCCGGGCTAGAGGGCAACGACTACATCCAGCAGCACATGGATGCAATCGAGGCGGTAATGCAAGCTTTGCCGGATCGGATCCGAAAGCTCGACCCGCAGTGGGAGCTAACCTACTGTTCGCGATCAGGCCCGCCGATGGCGAAGTGGCTGGAACCCGATGTCAATGATGCGATCGCAGAAAGAGCAAAGCAGGGCGTCAAGTCAGTAATAGTTGCACCCGTTGGGTTTATTCAAGACCACATGGAGGTCGTTCACGACCTCGATATTGAAGCCGCGCAGACTGCCGCTGAAGCGGGCGTTGATTATGTTCGCGCGGACACGGTTGGGATTGATCCGCAGTTTGTGGCGGGTTTGCGTGACCTGCTGTTTAGGCGTGCACAAGCAGCGCGCGATGGTTTGGATCCGCGGCTAACCGGGCTGCAGTGGCACGACGCCGATCCAGACACGTGCTGCAGGCAGTATCCCGGTGCACCTGTTCCGCAATCGATTTCTCAATCAAAGACGATAGATGGAGACAAAATGAGTACAGAAAACTCCCATGGTTCAAAGTCGGCAGGCCACCCGCACGGGGCGGGGCACCCGCAAGCTGGGGGCCACCCGCACACTTCGGGGCACCCGCACGGAGGCAAGGATTATCCCCACCCCACGGGCCACCAGGATGGTCCGGCAGATCCGCGCGATCATGAGGTAAACCCTGATGAGGTCAACTCAAAGGACCACTACTTCCTGTTCGCAGTGTTTAAGGATTTGGGCGGATACGACGTTGCAAGTGCGCAGGAGCTTGCCCGCGAAGTTGAGGACGCGATTTCAGCTACCGGCGTTGAAGTCCGCGGGTTCTACAACACGGAGGGCTTCAAGAAGGACGCGGACCTAATGGTCTGGTTCTACGGCGATGCAGCAGACAAGGTCCAGGCCGCCTACCGGGCATTGCGCCAGTCGAGCCTGGGCCAGTACCTGGAGCCGCACTGGAACTCAATGGCCGCGCATATTCCCGCTGAGTTTGATGCCCGCCACCTGCCCGCCTGCATCGCGGGTGCAGCACCGCGGGACTGGATCGCGGTTTATCCGTTTGTGCGTTCCCTGGACTGGTACTACCTGAACCCGAATCGTCGCCGCGCCATGCTACGCGAGCACGGAATGAACGGGTCCGACTTCTTAGACGTGAAGGTCTCAACACTGGCCGCTTTCGCACTGGGTGACTATGAATGGATGCTCGCACTGGAAGCTGACTCGCTGGACCGTGTGATGGGTGTACTACGTAAACAGCGCGAGGTCGAAGCTCGTGTCTACACCCGTATCGACACGCCGTTCTACACTGGGAAACGCATGGATCTTGCTGATTGGATCGCACGTTAACATCGCTCTTCATCTACTTTTACTTGTCGATAAGATTGGAGCGTGAAAAAAAGTCAGGCGATTGCCCCTCACGACGAGTCGGGTGAGCAGCTAGAAAAGACCGCGCGGGAACTTGCGCTGGGTCGGTTCTTGTCGCGCCTAACTCCGGGATCAACGGTAGGCCTTATTGGCGCGTTGATCATGTTCGTGATTTCAATGTCGCCGTCATTGCTACCTACGACATGGTGGTGGCAGGGAGTCGCGTCTGGACTACTTCTAGCCATTGGCTACGGCACCGGGTCACTACTGGGCTGGCTTCTTGGGAACCTTTGGACCGCCGCTGGTATCAAGATTTCCGCCAACCACACCTGGATCAAGTGGGGCACACGCGCGCTGTACGCTGCCGCGATTATTTGGATTGTGTGGAGCCTGGTGCGGTCGTATCACTCAAACAACGGGGCCGCGATACTAACCGGAATGTCGCCCATGACGGTCCTGGATTACCTGGTCGCTACGATTACGGCGATCGTGATTTCCCTGGCGATTGCGGGCCTGGCAGTCATGATCCGCGGCCTGTGGCGCGTCGTTAAAAGGACCGCCAGGAAGTGGCTACCGGACTGGATCGCGGGCCTGGCAGCCACGATCGTCGTGCTGTTCGTCGTTGTGTTTGTGACCTCAGACGTTCTGTTTGAACAGGGCATGGAGTATGCCTACGGAATGTTCGCCGAGAAAGACCAGGAGCAAGAACCCGGCGTAGAACAGCCCTACGTCTCCGAACGGTCGGGTTCCCCCGCATCCTTTGAGAAGTGGGAGAACATTGGCGTGCAGGGCAAGCGCTTCCTCTCGCGTGGTCCGCGGGCCAGCGATATCGCTGAAGTCACCGGCCAAGAAGCGCAGGAACCGATCCGAATCTACGCGGGTCTGGCACACGATCGCGACCTCGAAGATGTTGCACAGATCGTAGTTGAAGAGATCCGCCGCACCCACGCTTTTGACCGCTCTGTCCTCGTCCTTTCAACTGTCACGGGAACTGGATGGGTCGAAGAATGGGGCATTCAGCCGGTTGAATATTTGACGCGGGGGGACTGCGCCACGGTGACGATGCAGTATTCATACGTGCCGTCTGCGATCGCGTTCCTGCGCGAGTTCGATAAGCCCGCCGAGGCCGCCAAAGTTCTCTACCACGCCGTTATGACCGAACTGGAAAAAATTCCCGAAGAGGATCGTCCCGCGATCTATTTGCACGGCGTTTCGCTGGGCGCGTTTGGTTCCCAGGCGATTTTCGAGGACGAGGCTGACATGATCGCGCAGGTGGATGGCGCGGTATGGGCGGGAACTCCGAATTCGACGCCACTGTGGCAAAAGCTGACGGCGGAACGCCACCTGGGAAGTCCGGAGATCGCCCCGGTTGTGAATAATGGCCGCAACATCCGGTTTGCGACTAAGCCGGAGGATCTGCAGACCGATATTTACGGTCGTTCGCTTCCGCAGTGGGACTATCCCCGCTTTGTCTACTTGCAGCACGCGACTGATCCGGTGGTGTGGTGGAAGCCGGAGCTGGTTCGAACCCCGCCCGACTGGTTGCGCGAACCTGCGCGCGCTGATCTGAATCCGGACATGCAGTGGACGCGCGGTGCAACTTTCATCCAGGTGTCAACGGACCTGCCGATCGCGGGGCTTGCCGCGGACGGGCACGGCCACACCTACCACCGGGAGCTGATCCCAATCTGGCGAAGTGTGCTCGGCTTGGATCAAAACCTGGTCCCTGGAAATCCGTACCGGAACGCCGATGGATCCTGGGTTACGCAAGAAATTATTGACAAAATGACCCGCAACATTGAGGCCGAACTGTATGAAGAACCCGCGCAGAACATAGAGTAGCCCCTATCCTCAGTACATGAGCCCTTGCTCCAGACCCAACCTCAACCCAAGTGGAAAAATGAAGCCTTCAAAACTAACCATTCTTATCGCCACTGCAGCCGCGTTCGCGTTGCCACTTTCCGCGTGTTCTTCTTCGACTGACGAGGGCGCTGATGGCACTCCCGTTGACGTGCAGGTAACTGACCCCGCGGCCTCTGAGGAGGTCACGGAGGCAACGGAACCCGAACCGGACGTCACATTCACGGTTGTTGGCACCGGCGACGTGCTTTCGCACATGCCGGTCGTAGAACACTCCATTCAAGCTGATGGAACCTACGACTACGCTCCGCTAGTGGCAGACATTAAGCCGTTCATTGAAGGTGCGGACCTAGCTCTGTGTCACCAGGAAGTACCGCTAACTTACGATGAGGCCAGCGCGAGCGGCTACCCCGTTTTCGCAGCACCGGCCGGGTGGGCACGCTCTACCAAAGAGCTTGGCTACGACGGATGTTCCACGGCCTCGAATCATTCATGGGACCGCGGATGGGGCGGTGTGGAAGACACGATCGATATCCTGACCGAGCAGGGTCTTGGTTTCACGGGCACGTCGCGCGCGGGCGATCAGGATCCGATTCAGTACTACACGATCACGAAGGACGGCCTCGATATCAAGGTTGCGCACCTGTCGTTCACCTACGGTCTGAACTACGAGGTTGTCCCCGAAATCGATGAGAATCCGTGGCTAGTTAACCGCGACGACCCGGACCACATGATCGAGCTTGCAAAGCAGGCGCGCGATGAGGGCGCCGACGTAGTAATCGTGTCGTCTCATGGCGGCGTTGAATACCAGGCGGAGCCGTCAGACCGTCAGATCGAGTGGGCGGAAGCGTTCGCACAGTCCGGCGTTATTGACCTGTACTTGGGGCATCACGTGCACGTTCCGCAACCGATTGAAAAATTCGAGGGCGGAGTTGACGGCCAGGGCATGTGGGCATTCTTCGGTACCGGCAATCTGGTTTCCAATATGCATCCGGAGATGGGATACGGAACCCAGAACGGCTACATTGCACACGCCACGATCACTGTTCCTGCGGAAGGCAGTGCTCACGTGGACTCCGCCAAGTACACGGGCGTTGTACTAGATGACCTTACAAACCAGGTTTTCATTGCGTCCAGCTATGAGCAGGCGAACCACCCGGGCTCCATGCTGACGGACGCGGACGCGCAGTTGTTCTACGACCACCTGAAATCAGTAATGGGTGATGCGGAAGAACTCACTGAAGCGCCCGGCACCATCGCCGATCCGGTGAAGGTTATCCCGCGCGCGTTCGGCTAGTTACGTGCAGCTAGATGAGCACGAAGAAAACAGAGATGAACAGGAACTGTGCGACTATTGGCGCCCACAGGGTCGTGAACATGCGGCGTAGCGCGTAGGTAGGCAGGGTCAGAAGTGGTCCCAAAAGTATCAGGACCAGGATTCGCGAGGACGATGCTGCGGTTATTGCGATTGGGATCATCCAAATCGTTGACAGTAGCGCGGACATGATGAACGTCCAGCGGGCGCGACGACTAATCCTGCGCATCTCCGCAACGACTAGGCCCCGCAGCAGGTATTCCTGCGTGAATGCCCACGCAAACGCTGCGATCATACCGGTCACGGCTGCACCCGGAGCGATCTCGGCTTGAACAAAACCCGAAATAATAATCAGCACAGCAGCAAGCGACGTGATGGTTCCGATCAGCCACCACAACCTAGAGATCCGCGGTTGCACGTGCAGGTCGTAGAACGGCTCCGGCTCTGAGGACAGCGCTGAACCCATCAGAATGTCATCACTCGTGTCGAGCGGGGGAGCGTACGTGGGAGCTTTCCCACCCAGCTCTGGAGCCACAAACTCGGGTTCGCGCCAGATGACGTGGCTCAGATTTTGGCGCCTGCCGAAGAACCGCACCATGAATGCGCCGACAATCATTGGCAGGATGATTTCAAAAACGGCGTGCACGGGTTCGCGAAGCTTAAACATCGCGGGAGTGGGCTCATGCCCACGGCTAACCACCAGCGCGTGACCAGCGTAGCTTAGCGCCGCCGCCACAATAAGGACGGCGAAGAACTCTGCGAATAGTCGCAGCAGCCCACTGCGCTGTTTAGCTGTCACCCTTACGCTTCTCCTTCACGGTAATAGCGATAATAGCGATTATCACTGCCGCAAAGGCGAAGAACAACCATCCGGGCACGCCAGCTACGGCCTCAATGATCTTTGATTCTACTTCCACTTGCTGGGAGGACGTAAATACGCTCGGAAGTCCCGACTGTCCGCCGAAGAAAACTAGGATGACGCCCAGCAAGACGAACAGGACGCCGGAAATCACGTTCATGCGCGTTGTCCAGCGGCCAAACAGTTTGACGGGGTGGGGGCGCAGCCACGATTTTTCGGACAGATTGAATGCATTCCATAGGAGGGCGAGAATGCCGACCGGAAGCACCATGCCGAGTGCGAAGGTGGCCATCAGTAGGGCGCCTGCCCACACGCTTCCACCCAGGGTGGCAAAAGAGAGGACAGCTCCAAGGATTGGGCCGGAACATCCAACGCCTGCGATTGCGTAGCCAACGCCGAGCGCGAAGGTCGCCAGGTTGGATGGGGCGCCCGCCTCGTCTGATCCGCCCTGCGGAGTCATTAGCTTTGATGCCCACTGCGGCACCGGGAAGGACACCGCAAACATTTGCAACAGGCCCAGGACGATCACCAGTATTCCGGCTACCAGGGTGACGATGTGAGCGTGTGAACGGATGAATGCACCCAGCGTCCCGGCGAAGGCTCCTAGCGGCACGAGTACCAGCAGGACACCTAGAGCGAACACCGCGGTGCGCGCGAGCAGGGTGGTGCGGGACGTAAATGCGTAGGCAAAGAAGGCGGGAAGTAACATGGCGGCACACGGTGCGAAAAGCATCAGTAGGCCGCCGATAAAGGCTGCTAGGTACGAAATCTCCATAGGCTACTTAGCTTCCTCAAGCTGATTTTGGATCGTGTTCACAAAGAAGGAAGTGGGTTGCGCGCCCGAGATCACCGCGTTGTTCACAATGAAGAATGGCGTGCCGGAGATCCCCAGGTTGTAGATGCCGTGCTGGGTTTCAGCATCGACTGCTTCTTCAATTTCCTTTGACTCGTAGTCCGTCTTGAACTTCGCGAGGTCGGGGATGCCGACTTCCTCAGCGATCTTAGTGACGGTGTCCGCGTCATAAGAGGGGTGGTTTCCAGCACCGGCTGAATCGAATGCGGCTTCAACGAATTCCCAGAACATTCCCTGGTTGGCGGCCGCGCGTGCGCCGCGGGCGGCGTGGTTGGAACCGTAGTTAGGGAAGATTACAAGGTCGCGGAACTCGATGCGTAGCTGACCTTCGTCAACGAGTTTCTGTAGCTCCGGGTAGGTCTCTTGGAAGAAGACCGTACACATGGGGCAGGAGAAGTCCTCGTAGGTAACCATGACTACCGGGGCGTCTACTGC
>DUQT01000167.1 GCA_012837655.1 Actinomyces sp.
CTCTCAGGTAGCCACTTTTTGCTGCAGCTGAGTTGGTCTTGCAGGAACAAAAAATGGGAGCGGTAACCGCTCCCATTTTTCTAAGCTTTGCTTGACGCTTCCTGCTCGACGTTAAGCCGTCTTCCTGCGCTTCCGCAGGTTAATGATCTCGCGTCGTTCCTCTTCGGTCATGCCGCCCCACACGCCATAGGGCTCTTGAACACGAAGTGCATGTTCGCGACATTGCTCAAGGACGGGGCACGTGGCGCAAATGGCCTTTGCCGCTTCTGCGCGGCGCCTGCGCGTTGAACCACGTTCGCCTTCTGGGTGGAAGAAAAGTTCTGTGTCCAGGTCACGACATGCGCCCTGGTACTGCCAGTCCCACCGGTCCGCTACGGGGCCGGGAAGCCTTGAGATATCAGTCATCTTGCGCTTCCTTTCACGTCGCCTTTAACTATTTGCGACTATCACAAGTTTACAAGTTTTGCATAAGTTGTTCGAGACCCCTCCGAAACTAGTTCAATGTTTTCATTCCGGTGGCGCAAAACGTGTTCGTTAGCGACAATTACTTTTGTAACGAGGAAACCTTGGGTCTAGCTGGGAACTAACCAGGAAATTAGTGGAGGAAAATCCGATGCCCCGCCCGAATCTAACAACGCACGTGACGCCTGCGCCGCTCACGATTGCTGCGCTGGCAGAACGGCTCGGAGTATCCGCCTCGACTATCCGCACGTGGGAGCGCCGCTACGGCGTGGGGCCCGCCAAGAGAGAGCACGGTCAACGACGGCGCTACAGCCCTGAAGATGTTGAGACGCTGGAAAACATGGTGCGTCTAGTCCGCTCCGGAGTTTCACCTGCGGATGCTGCAAAAACCATCCACGAATCCACCGACCTGCTTTCGGATTCGGAAAGCAACATTACGGTTGATCAGCTAGTGGCTGATGCTCGAAATAATGACTTTAGCGCCGTGCAGCGAAACCTCGACATCCTCATCTCGCGCGAAGGACTGCTTCGCACGTGGAACGAGTTCATCGACCCCGCAATGCGTCGCACCCACTATCCGCCCGGCGGAGATCGCCCCGGATACGCGCCGCGCTCCATGATCACACAGGCTACTCTGTCCGTCATTTATCAGGTTGCCGAACAGGCCGACAAACATGCAGAGGGCTTGCCGGAAGCCTGCAACGTCCTCATTGTTTGTGACGCGGCAAGTGAACTCCACGCTCACGTCATTGGCGTTTCCTTACAGTGGGAGGGCGTGTGCGCGCGAATTCTGCCGGTAATCCTGCCGGCTTCTGACCCGATGGTCTCTGAGACGGACATCGTTGAAGTGATCAAGAGTTACCGCGAAGAGCAAAATGCTCACACGCTAGTCATGGTTGGATCACTGGTTGCCGACAAGGAAGTTGTTCACGGTGTGAATGATGGCGATTCCAACCTGGTCCTGGTCTGCCGCACCCGCTGTGCGGATGCTGCTCCAGATGCGACGCGAATTCGCACCCTCACAGCGTGCGTAGATGAAACGATAGAACTTACTCGCAATTGCGCCGTGTGCGCTTCGTAAACTGACAATTTCTTTCCGCGATTGGAGCTCCTGTGGCTTTCAAAGATGTTGGAACCCGCTCAGAACAGTTCGACGCAATCGTCGACTTTGCAAAGAATTCCCGCGTTGATACAGGCTTCGGATACCTCGACGCCAACGGAAGTGTGGACACATCCAAACCAGTTGAGCTGTGGATTACCTGTCGAATGACCCACGTCTTTTCGCTCGCGTCAATAAAGGGCGACGAGGGCGCAGCTGAGCTTGCTGAACATGGAATCAAAGCCTTGTCGAGAGCCTTTCTTGATGAAGAGTACGGTGGCTGGTACTCAGCGATTGGGCACAGCCTTGACCCCGTCGAGGTTGTTGATGGAACCAAGGCCGCATACGCTCACGCGTTCGTGGTGCTAGCAGCGTCCTCGGCAACTATTGCTGAAATTCCGGGGGCTGCGGAGCTTTTGGAACTCGCGTTGACGAATCAGGATGATTACTGGTGGGAAGCGGAACACGCGAAGGTTCGGGAATCCTACAACCGCGAGATGACGGAGACGGAGGACTACCGCGGCGTGAACGCGAACATGCACACCGTGGAGTCCTACCTGGCGGCGTTTGACGCAACTTCAGATATGCAGTGGCTACACCGTGCAGTCGCGATCCTGAACTGGGTCATTAATGAACAGGCTGCGAACAACGACTGGCGGATTCCTGAACACTACACGACCGACTGGGAACCGATTCCGGACTACAACATTGATAAGCCGAAGGATCCGTTCCGTCCGTATGGATACACGCCGGGACACGGTCTTGAGTGGGCGCGGCTTGCGCTCCATGCAGGCGCGCAGATGGCTCGAATTGGGGAGTCCGTTCCGCGCTGGATTCGTGACTCTGCGGAGAAGCTGATCGAACGAGCGGTCGAAGATGGATGGGATGTCGACGGTCAGCCCGGATTTGTTTACACGACTGATCGCGAAGGCAAGCCAGTGGCTCGCGAACGCATGCACTGGGTTGCCTGTGAAGCGATCGGTGCCGTCGTGACACTTGCGAGTGCATTTGACGGTGAGGACGGATTTGAGCCATCACAGGACAAGGCTCCGCTGTGGGGTTGGGCTGAGCAGTGGTGGTCTTACTGCGAAGACAACCTGATCGAAGCACCTGGTCGTTGGTGGCACGAGTTAGACGAAAATAACCAGCCATCGACGGTTACCTGGCCGGGCAAGCCGGACGCCTACCACGTTGCGCAAATGCTTCTGCTCCCGGATCTGCCTTTGGCACCGACCTTCGCGCTGGCGCTAAAGCAACAGGGCTGAGGCCTGCGCTGAGGTACTCGGGCGGAATGCCCTTTTTCTTTGGCGGCCACAGAGGCTCGGGTTGGTAGCTACAGCGGTCTCGAGGGCGGAATAGCCGCACTTTTTAGAGACGGGATTGGCGGTTTTTACGTTAACTTGGTCGTAACCATGCGTTAATAATGTTGGACTGGTCACCCGTGCTTCATCTCATGAGATATGGGGGTTTAACGGCACTGTGACTGGGATACACTGGCCGCGTGACTGAGATGAATTCTGACCCATTTGCCCTCACTGGTCTAACGTATGACGATGTTCTCCTGTTGCCCGAGCTAACAGATGTCGTACCGTCATCCGTAGACACAAGCGCTCAACTAACTCGTAACATCACGTTGAAAATCCCGATGCTTTCAGCAGCTATGGACACGGTTACTGAAGCCCGCATGGCCATTGCAATGGCTCGTCAGGGTGGCATCGGCATCCTTCACCGAAACCTATCTATCGAAGAGCAGGCGCAGCAGGTTCGCCAGGTCAAGCGTTCCGAATCCGGAATGGTGTCCGACCCGGTAACCATTAGTAAAGAAGCGACCATCGAAGAACTCGATGCGCTCTGCGCCAAGTACCGTATTTCTGGCCTGCCAGTTGTTGATGATGACCGCAAACTGCTCGGAATCATCACCAACCGCGACCTAGTTTTCCTTCCCACCGACAAGTGGGCTACCACCAAGGTCAAGGACCAGATGACTCCAATGCCTCTGATCACTGGTCACGTGGGCATTAAGCGAGACGAAGCGCGCGATCTTCTTGCCAAGCATCGCATCGAGAAGCTCCCGCTAGTCGACGAAGAAGGCCACCTTGCAGGTCTCATCACCGTTAAGGACTTCGTCAAGACCGACAAATACCCCAACGCAGCCAAGGACGAACGCGGACGCCTACTTGTTGGTGCCGCAATTGGCTACTGGGGAGACTCCTGGGAGCGTGCAGTCGCGCTCGCGGAAGCCGGCGCGGACGTCCTCGTCGTTGATACCGCAAACGGTGGCGCCAAGCTCGCAACCGAAATGATCCAGCGTATTAAGTCCGATGAAAGGTTCAATGGAATCGACATCATTGGCGGAAACGTTGCGACTACCGAGGGCGCTCAGGCGCTGATCGATGCCGGAGTGGACGCGGTCAAGGTCGGTGTCGGCCCGGGATCCATCTGTACAACTCGCGTTGTCGCAGGCGTTGGTGTCCCGCAGGTAACCGCTATTCACATGGCTGCCAAGGCTTGTAAGCCGGCGGGTATCCCGCTGATTGCTGACGGTGGCCTACAGTATTCCGGTGATATCGCCAAGGCTCTGGTAGCTGGCGCAAACACCGTAATGGTTGGCTCCATGCTGGCTGGCTGTGAAGAATCCCCAGGTGACCTGGTGTTCACCAACGGTAAGCAGTACAAGCGCTACCGCGGCATGGGCTCCGTTGGAGCTATGAGCTCCCGTGGCAGGAAGTCCTACTCGAAGGACCGCTACTTCCAGGCCGATGTCGTATCCGATGACAAGATCATTCCGGAAGGCATTGAAGGCCAAGTACCGTACTCCGGCTCGCTAGCGGCTGTCATGTACCAGCTGATTGGTGGCCTACACCAGTCCATGTTCTACGTTGGAGCCTCCGACATTCCGACGCTGAAGGAACGCGGTCGCTTCGTCCGCATTACTGCGGCCGGACTGCGCGAGTCGCACCCGCACGACGTTGTCGTAACCAGTGCGGCCCCGAACTATCACGTGGACCAAAACTAACCTGATATTTCAGACTGAGAAGCGGAGGCGGCTAAAGCTAGTTGCCTCCGCTTTTACATGTGAACCGAGCTCTACGGCAACCAGTTCTTTTCTATGTCGACATCTTGACCCTTGCCCCGCAGGAACTTTTCAAAGCTAACAGCCCAGTCGCGGTGCTTCTCGATTTGGTACTCGTGCAACTCATCCAAACTCTTGGAAGACAGGTCGGGATACTTTTGTAGCATCTGCTGAAGCAGATCCAGAGTCGCCCGCGTATCAACCTCGGCGTCATGCATCGACTGGTCAGTCACCACGCCATACACGGTCATCAGGTTTGATAGACGCCTAGGGCCACGACGGTACCGATCGAGAGCCCTATCCAAGACCAGTGGATCAATCACTGGGCGCACGCCACCCGTTCGATCCGTCAAAGTTGGCAGGCCATGGCGCTTCAGTTCCGCCTCCATGATGCCAATGTCATAGCCCGCATTGAAAGCGACGATAGGGTAGCCGTTCTTCAAATAGTCAGACAGTGTGCCAGCCACGTCCTCGAGGACATCTTTAATGGGTGCCCCGTGAATTCTGGCGTATTCGGTGGTGATCCCGTGAATGTCGGTGGCTGCCTGCGGGATTTCAACGCCCGGGTTTGCAAGCCAGTTCTGTACGACGTCGCCTTCGGGGCCGCGTGTGATGATTGAGGCCGTGACGAGTCGGCTCAAGTTGGGGTTTACTCCGGTGGTTTCGGTGTCGAATCCGATGAACGGGCCATTGATCCAGGACATGATTTCCTCTCGCCGATTTGCTTGTACCTTGAGAGTATCCGTAGGCAGGGACATAGAACTCAGCACTTCATCATACGGGTACGTATCATGGACATGTGAGCATGACTATGGACATTGGACGAGGAAAGCAAGGTAGGCGAGCCTACTCGCTAGATGACGTTGCGATTGTGCCGTCACGGCGAACGCGTGATCCCGAGGACGTGAGCACCTCCTGGCAAATCGATGCATACCACGTGGAAATGCCGATTCTGGGGGCTCCGATGGACTCAGCGATGAGTCCGCAGACCGTCATTGAACTTGGACGGCTAGGCGGAATCGGTGTACTGGACTTGGAGGGCCTGTGGACCCGCTACGAGGATCCACAACCCATCTATGACGAAATCAACCGACTCCCTGAACACGCGTCCAACCGGCGGTTACAAGAAATTTATGCAGAGCCGATCAAGCCTGACCTGATCGGCGAACGCCTACAAGAAATCAGGGACGCCGGCGTGGTTGTAGCTGGAAAACTGTCTCCGCAGCGCACGCAAAAATACTGGCGGACCGTTGTCGAAGCCGGCGTGGACCTGTTCGTCATTCGCGGAACCACCGTGTCCGCAGAGCACGTATCCAGCCGTCAGCAGCCCCTAAACCTCAAGCGTTTCATTTACGAACTAGACGTCCCCGTCATCGTCGGAGGAGTCGCCACCTACACCGCGGCACTTCACCTTATGCGCACAGGTGCAGCCGGCGTGCTAGTTGGATTCGGCGGGGGAGCAGCGCATTCAACCCGCCAACTTCTAGGCATTCACGCTCCCATGGCAACGGCCATTGCAGATGTGGCAGCCGCTCGTCGTGACTATCTGGATGAATCCGGAGGGCGTTACGTCCACGTCATCGCCGACGGTGGCATCGGCCGCTCTGGCGACTTGCCGAAGGCGATTGGATGCGGCGCCGATGCGGTCATGCTTGGCGCAGCACTTGCGAGGGCGTCAGAAGCACCCGGAAAGGGCTGGCACTGGGGCTCCGAAGCGCACCACCCCGAAGTTCCTCGCGGACACCGCGTATACGTTGGAACCGTGGGCTCAATGGAAGAGATCATGCTCGGCCCGTCCTCGCGCGCAAACGGCACTGTCAACTACATCGGATCGCTGCGACGCACCATGGCGACAACCGGCTACCTGGAAGTGAAAGACCTGCAACGCGTAGAAATGGTCGTGTCACCATACGAGCCGCACTCGTAAAGAACAGTTCTAAGCTCGCCCTCGTGAATTTAAAATCACGGTTTCTGAAGGGCGATATACAAAAATCAAACACCCGCTTGTAAGACAATAGATGTAAGTGTGTGCATGGCACACGAGAAAAGAAGGATCTCAAGGAGTTGTCAATGACCGAGACCGAATACCGCATTGAGCACGACACTATGGGTGAAGTTAAAGTCCCGAAGGACGCCCTCTACGCAGCGCAGACGCAGCGCGCAGTCGAGAACTTCCCGATTTCAGGTCGTGGCCTCTCTGATCACCACATCGCTGCTCTGGGCCAGGTAAAGCGCGCCGCAGCTATTGCAAACAAAGAGCTCGGTGTGATCGACGATGCGACCTCCGAAGCTATTCGTGAGGCTGCTGAAGAAGTTATCGCAGGCAAGCACGACGGCGAGTTCCCGATCGACATTTTCCAGACCGGTTCGGGAACGTCCTCGAATATGAACACAAACGAGGTCGTTGGCACGCTCGCAACCCGCATTAAGGGCGAAAAGGTCCACCCGAACGACCACGTGAACGCGTCCCAGTCTTCAAACGACGTGTTCCCGACCTCGATTCACATTGCGGCTGCGGAAGCTGTCAATGAGGTTCTACTTCCGGGACTTGAGGTCCTGGCGAAGTCGCTTGAAGCCAAGGCTGAAGAGTTCAAGGACGTCGTCAAGGCCGGTCGTACGCACCTGATGGACGCAACCCCGATCATGCTGGGCCAGGAGTTCTCCGGATACGCAACCCAGATCCGCTACGGCATCGACCGCGTTAACGCCGCCCTGCCGCGCCTGTACGAGCTTCCGCTTGGTGGCACGGCTGTTGGCACCGGTATTAACACTCCGGCTGGATTCTCCCAGCGCGTCATCGAGCTGATTGCTGAGAACACCGGACTTCCTTTCAAGGAAGCCACGAACCACTTTGAGGCACAGGCCGCGCAGGACTCCCTAGTTGAGATGTCCGGCGCTCTGCGCACCATCGCCGTTTCGCTAACCAAGATCGCTAACGACCTGCGCTGGATGGGCTCCGGTCCGCGCACTGGCATCGGCGAGCTCCACCTGCCAGACCTGCAGCCGGGCTCCTCGATCATGCCGGGCAAGGTCAACCCCGTTGTTCCTGAAGCTACCGTCATGGTTGCCGCTCAGGTCATCGGTAACGACGCCGCAATCGCCTTCGCGGGCGCGCAGGGCAACTTCGACCTGCTGGTCATGCTGCCGGTAATGGCTCGCAACATCCTCGAGTCGATCAACATCATCGGTAACGTCTCTCGCGTCCTCGCTGAGCGCACTGTTGACGGCCTAATCGCCGATGTTGACCGCTGTAAGGAACTCGCGGAGTCCTCACCGTCGATCGTTACTCCTCTGAACCGCATCATCGGCTACGAAAACGCCGCGAAGATCGCCAAGCACTCCGTCGCTGAAGGCATCACGGTCCGCGAGGCCGTCATCGACCTCGGCTTCGTTGAGCGCGGTGAAATCACCGAGGCGCAGCTGGATGAGGCCCTCGACGTCGCATCCATGACGCACCCGAAAGAAGACTAGTTCGGACGCCGTCTAACGGCTAGAACATATGGTTAACGCCCCGGATTTTCCGGGGCGTTAGCCTTATTTTCGAGGGCGTTGCTACGCGCCCTCAACAGAATCGGGAGTCACGGCGATGACTGGGATTCCGGGGCCGCACAGCGTCATGGCGACCGCCAGTGACAGGGTTACGAGCGCCGCTTGAGCCTGTTCAAAAGCGCCGTACTCCTCACCGCAGTGATCCCACACCCAGTTCTCCAAATCAACCTGTGGAGCCAGCCGCACCACGGCATCCAAAATAACCTCGGCAGCGTGGGGGAGCGCCCAGATCGTCAGGCAGAAAACTTCAAAATCCGCGCCAAACTCGGCGGCCATCTTTACCCGGTCCAATAGCCCATCGGGATAAAGGTTCAGTACCACAGCCCGCTCGTGATGATCGCCAACGAGGACGCGGCTTGGAACCCCGAGCTGTTCAAAGTGACTGATGATCTCCTCACCACTGGGAATCGTCGTGCCGACAGTTATTTTCTCATCGAGATAATCAACATCCAACGCCTTAGCAAGTGCGCGAATCGAGTCTCCGTGCTGGTCCGTTTCGTTTAGCACTGTGGCAAGAGCGTCCGCTGCACCACAGCCGGACTCATCGGCGCCCTCGGCCCTGTGAACGCCGAGCGGAAAATCGTAGGCCAGACTACTTTCCACGACGGAATTAATAACGTCGAAGAAGTCGAATTCGATGCCGGCTTCGTCCAGAAGGTAGGCCGTAACGACGACGAGGGCCAACGATCCACCGGGAAGTGAAATGCCATTCACCGGTCCATCCACGGTTGGCCGGCCGTCCTTGCACAGCATTGGGGTGGTGGAGCTCAGCTCGACCTCGTGTAAATACTTTCCTGCCCGCATGTCTTCAAAGAAATTTGGGGGAAGAGATTCGGTCGGAAGGATCGTTCCAATCGCATCGCGCGGCGTCGTTAGCATTTTCTACCAGCCAGCATCTAGAGTTTAGAGGACACATTAATTTTAGGTTGTACGTGAGAGGCTTACGGACTTATGAGCTCCCAGACGTCACATTCACCCGAATTGGTTAAAGCCGCGCGTGCGGGGGTCACCGCGCTGTTTTTCACGAACGGCGCACTGTTTGCGAACTTTGTACCACGCTTTCCAGAACTGAAGGACGCCTTTGAGCTGTCCGCATCTGAATACGGCCTGGTGCTCGCGGCATTCCCAGCCGGCGCAATAATCGGCGGCCCATTCGCGGCGTGGTTTGTGAATCGATTTAACTCCGCGAGGGTTGCATCGCCTGGAACCGTGAAGCTCGGCGTACTTCTTTTCATTGCGTCAATATTTATTGGCCTGGCCGAAGCCGGCAATCCGACAACGCCACTGATCCTACTTTTCGTACTTGTTTTCGCCATGGGCGGCGCAACCGACGCGATCGTTGACGTTGGGCAAAACACGCACGGGTTGCGGGTGCAAAGATTCTACGGACGCTCCATCATTAACGGCTTCCACGCTTTTTGGTCGCTTGGCGCAATGACCGGTGGTCTGATGGGAATGCTTGCGACGGCGCTTGGACTACCGATCGAAATCCACATCGGAATCTCGGGCCTAATATTTGCGATCGTTGGCATGGTATCCAGGCGTTTCACCCTTCCGGGTCAGGATCGTCAGGTTGACGAGGACGGTGCTAACGCCCACCGAATTCACGTGCGTAACTGGCCGGTGGCTGCTGCTCTAGGAATGCTACTAGTGCTCGCAATTTCGGGTGTTCTCGTTGAGGACATGGCTGCGTCCTGGTCAACCTTGTTCATGCGCGATTACTTGGATGTTGCGGCCGCCTGGGCGCCCGCGGCATACGTGTTCATGCTGGCCTTCCACTTCATTGGAAGGGCGACCGGTGACCGTCTGGTTGACCGGCTGGGCGTGAAGCGCACGATTCAGCTCGGCGGACTTTTGGTCATCGTGGGTATGACCGCGGCTGTGGTCCTGAAGGACCCCGTAGTAACTGTCATTGCGTTTGCGCTGGCAGGGTTTGGTTCAGCCACCACGGTGCCTCTGGCAATGAACGCGGCTGATGATATTTCCGGCCTGAAACCGGGCGTTGGACTAACAATTATCTCGTGGCTGATGCGCTTCGCGTTCCTGGTAATGCCACCGATCATGGGACAGATTGTGAACGCAACCAGTCTGCTTGCGCCTGTCGCGATACTGCCGTTTGCGGGAATATTCGTCATTGTGTCAACGGTAGTTCTCACTGAGAAGTCCACGAATCAAAGTTGACGCTCTTTACCTGGGGTGGGCGGGGTATAGTAAACGACGAACCACCATTATCCAACCCAGGAACGTTGAGAAGAGAGCGTCAAGGTGAATCATCCGATAACCATTCGCGACTTCAGCGCTAAAACTGCCCAGGGGGACACGATCCAGCTTGGGAAATATTTCGGCGATGTTCTCCTGATCGTCAACACCGCAACCGAGTGTGGTCTGGCAACACAGTTTCAAGCTTTGCAACAGATCCACGAGCGCTACTCAAGTGCTGGATTTTCCGTGCTCGGGTTCCCCTGCAACCAGTTTGGCGCGCAGGAACCAAAGGACGACGAAGACGTCCTCAAAGTTTGTCGTGACGAACTAAATCTGACGTTTCCAATCTTCGCGAAAGTAAACGTCAAAGGTAAGGACGCCCACCCGCTGTTCAAGTGGTTGGTCTCCGAAACCAGCGGCATCCTTGGGTCTCAAATCAAGTGGAACTTCGCCAAGTTCCTAGTTGACCGCAACGGCCGCGTCGTCAAACGTTATGCGCCGACAACCAAACCCGAAGAGATCGTCTCCGACATCGAGCGCCTAATCGCGTCCTCGCAATATTAATCTCGGGAAATAAAGTCCCCGCGAAGTTCTTTTCCGCACAGTCGACTATTTATTTTCGAGGGCGGGGCTCACTACACTCCGGGATTTGGGCCGCTGTTATTTCTTGACGTTTGGTTTGCGAACGTAGGCTGCAAGAACGGCGATTAATCCGGTGCAGGTGACGACTCCTGCAAGCGAGATGATGCCAAGTAGCTGGGTTGATTGGGCGTTACCGCTCAGGTGTGAACCTACGAGGACAAGCAGGGTCGCTCCGTGGGCTAAGGCAATGAAAATAATTGCCACAATGAACGGCAGTGATGCCTTGTGAACGTGGCGCACGATCTCGGGATCATCTGACGAAACTGGCAGGCGCAGAGGCGAACCGTTCCACGCGTAGCCCTTCGCGATGCTTATCGTCATGGCTACGCCGAGCGTCGCTACAAGGACCAAGACCAATCCGACAATGACGGCTAGAACAATCATTGAACTACTTTCTGTCGATATCTAAGCCCAGTTCGTCCGCAAGGGCATCGATGCGTTCAAGCCAAGCTCTAGATGTAATATCTGACCCCATTCGTAGGTCTGCGCGTGGGGAAACGCCAGCTCCTTCAACCACCTTCGGGCCATTTGGCAGGGTGGAGCGCTTGAACTGGTTAGCAAAGAATCGGCGCGCGAACAGGCGCAACCAACTAATAATTTCAGCTAGAGAGTATTCGTTCTTAGCAGCGCCCTCGAACCCTTCTGGCCACGATCCACGCGCGACGGACCCCCACGCGTGGAAGGCTCTATACGCAATACTTTCGGGGCCCAATCCCAGGTGAAGCATGTGGTAGGCGTTGAAGTCTTGAAGCTCATACGGGCCGATCAGAGCCTGCGTTGACTGCACTTCTTCACCAGTGGATGGGACGAGTTCCGGCGTTATTTCCGTATCCAGAATCGACTGCAGTGTCGCGTTGACGGACTGCCCAAACCGGTCGGAGCGAATGACCCACCGGATCAGGTGCTGCATGAGCGTCTTTGGAACGCCCGGGTTCACAGAATAGTGCGACATGTGGTCGCCAACGCCGAACGTGCACCAACCAAGCACTAACTCGGAAAAGTCACCCGTTCCGATCACGATTCCACCGCGCGCGTTTGCGATGCGGAACAAGAAATCAGTGCGTAGCCCAGCCTGAACGTTTTCGAAGGTGACGTCGTAAACCGGCTCTCCGCGCCCAAACGGGTGCCCCATGTCGGTCAGCATCTGTTTCGCGGTGGGGCGAATGTCGAGCTCTTCAAACGTCGTCCCCAGGTGCTTGCACAGGTCGATCGCATTATTCTTCGTGTGGGCAGATGTCGCGAAGCCAGGCATTGTGAACGTCAAAATATCCGTTCGAGGCCGCCCCAGCCGATCCATGGCCTCCGCGCACACTAGCAGCGCGTGCGTTGAATCAAGACCGCCTGAAACGCCGATCACCGGATGCGGATTTCCGATCGCACGCAGACGCTGAACCAAGCCCTGCACCTGGATGTTGAAGGCTTCCTCGAGGTCTTCGCTCATGCGCGTAGCATCGGTGGAAATAAATGGGAAGCGCGGAATCTCGCGGAGTAGCTCCCAGTCCAACTTTGGCTCAATCTCAACCGGAATGTGCCCCATGCTGACTGGTTCTTCGCTATGAGAATCCGCGGCAAATCGGCGCTCAGCCTGCAGCGCAGCCAGGTCCACGTCCGCAAACGTCAGCCGCACCCCGGAGCCAAAGCGCTCATTTTCCGCGAGCAAAGCCCCGTCCTCGAAAATAAATGCATCCCCATCCCACGCGGAATCGGTCGTCGATTCGCCTTCGCCTGCACCCGAGAAAATAAAAGCGGCGTGTGCATTTTTCGAAGCGAACTCGCCAAACGCGCGACGTTCCCGTTTTTTCCCGACGAGGGCGGGGCTGGCAAACGGGTAAGCGACTACGGTCGCACCTCGCTTGGCTGACGCGGGGATGTTGAACGCCCCGATTTCGGCGCTTATAACGAGGCCGGGGATGTCCACGACCTCAAGGGTGACGTTGGTTCCCGCTGGCACGGGCATGCCGCCAATAGCGACGAAGTCCCAGTCGAATCCTGGTGTGAACCAGCGGTTTTCGTAGTTGGACCTAGAGTTCGGCAGGTCTGCTTTCAGCCAGGCCGCGTGGATTTCTCCGCGCGCGATCGCAACCGCGGCGTTGTACAGCTTGGAGTCTGATCGCAGGGGAGCGCCCACGATCGCCACAGTTGAACAGTCTTGCGTCGCTGCGGCGATTCCTTGGAGGGCGGACTCGCACTCTTGGATCAGCAGGTCTTGGTAGAACAGATCTTCCGCGCTTGCACCACTCAGCGTGAGTTCGGGGAACACGACAACGGACGCGCCCGCTTCGGATGCGTCCTTAACCGCTTCGATAACGGTCTTCGCATTGGTCACCGGATCCGCTACCGCAGTAGGGATAGAAGCGGACGCCACGCGCACAAAACCATGCGTGATCGGTGAGTGAAAGTCGGTCATCAGTTTCCCCTAAACTCGAAGGAAGTGGCGCCCTGGTGGGCGCCACTTGTTAGCTGTGCTCTATTCCAGCAGGCTGAAGGTTTGCCTTGCGATGGCGAGCTCCTCGTTTGTCGGAACTACCATCACGCGAACCGCCGAATCATCTGAAGAAATAGTGCGCGGATCCTTTGACCGCAACACGTTGCCAACCGGATCCAGTTTAATTCCGAAAATCTTCAGGCGATCACAAAGCTCCTGGCGCAAGACCGCGTCATTTTCGCCAATACCAGCGGTAAACGTGAGCACATCCAGACCGCCCATCGCAGCAGCGTATCCGCCCACGTACTTCACCAGTCGATGAATCATGATGTCGAGGGCGAGGCGGGCTTCCTTATCACCCGCATTCGCGCGAGCACGCACGGATCGCATGTCGTTGTCACCCGTGAGGCCCTTCAGGCCGGAGCGCTTGTTGAACAGCGTGTCGATCTCATCGAGCTTCATTCCGCCCACGCGCATCAGGTGGAAAATCGCAGCCGGATCAATGTCACCCGTACGGGTACCCATGACCAGGCCTTCTAGAGGCGTGAGACCCATCGAAGTGTCAATCGCCCGACCATTCACAACCGCTGACGCTGACGCACCATTACCCAGGTGTAGCACGATCTGGCGGATGCGCTTGCGTCCCAGCAGGTCGTGCACGCGGTTCGACACGTACTGGTGTGACGTTCCATGTGCGCCGTAGCGTCGGATTGAATACCGATCAGCCGTTTCCTTATCGAGGGCGTACGTGGCTGACGCATCTGGCAGTGTCTGGAAGAACGCGGTGTCAAACACCGCGACGTGTGGAACATCAGGCAACATCTGTCGAGCAACGTCAATGCCCTTCAGGTGTGCCGGGTTGTGCAGGGGTGCCAGGGGAGAGAGCTGGTCAATCAGGTTACGAGTCTGATCATCAATCAAGGCGGGCCCGTCAAAGTAGCGACCACCCTGCACGACGCGGTGACCTACCGCGATGATGTTTGCAGTTTCTAGATCAGGACCAACTTGGTTGAACAGGCGCAGGACCTCTCGAAGCGCGGCCGTGTGGTCTAGGATCGGCTGATCCATAGCCACGTCCTTGTCGCCATAAATGTGTTCAGTGTGGGAAACCGGCTCGCCGATCCTCTCCACTAAACCGCTGGCGATCGAGATTCCGTCCTCCGGCTCAATCAGTTGGTACTTCAACGAGGAAGAACCGGAGTTAATAACCAGCACTCTGGGAGGCAAATCGCTCATATTGATTACTTTCTATTTCCTTCTCAGAAACTGTTACTTGTCAGATTCGCCGTCAAGGTTCTGTGCCTGAACAGCGGTAATCGCAACAGTGTTGATAATGTCGTCGACCAGCGCGCCGCGCGAAAGGTCGTTGACCGGCTTGTTTAGTCCCTGCAGTACGGGGCCAACCGCAATCGCTCCGGAAGAACGCTGAACCGCCTTGTACGTGGTGTTACCAGTGTTCAGATCCGGGAAAATAAATACGGTTGCCTGGCCAGCCACCGGGGAATCGGGAAGCTTCTTCGCCGCGACTGTCGGATCAACTGAAGCGTCGAACTGGAGCGGGCCATCAACGGAAAGCTCCGGAGCCTTTTGCTTAACCAGCTCGGTTGCTTCGCGAACCTTGTCAACGTCGGGACCAGAACCAGACGTTCCAGTCGAGTACGAAATCATTGCGACGCGCGGTTCCACACCAAACTGGGCGGCAGTTTCCGCAGATGAAATCGCGATATCTGCCAACTGTTCAGCAGTTGGGTCAAGGTTTACTGCACAGTCGCCGTAGACGTGGACGCGGTCCTTCATGAGCATCAGGAATACCGAGGACACGATCGATGTGCCCGGCTTTGTCTTAATGGTCTGGAAGGACGGGACGATAGTGTGAGCAGTCGTGTGCGTGGCTCCTGAAACCATGCCGTCGGCGTCACCCATGTAAACCATCATGGTTCCAAAGTAAGAGACGTCCTGTACGATTTCGCGGGCCTTCTCAAGGGTCACGCCCTTCTTTTCACGCAGGCGCGCGAACTCTGCCGCGTACTTTTCTAGCAGTTCGGGGTCCTGTGGGGAAACTATCTGGGTCTCACCCAGGTTGACACCCAGTTCACCGGCGCGCGTGCGAATCTCGTCCTCGTTCCCAATAAGGATTAGGTCTGCAACACCGCGGCGGATGATTGTGTCGGCGGCGTGAAGGATTCGGTCGTCGTCAGGTTCGGGAAGGACTATGCGCTTGCGGTTTGCCGCCGCGACTTCGAGAAGGTCCGTTTGGAACATGAGCGGCGTGACGACCGAGACGTCGGGGGCTGCAAGGATTGCTTCCATCGCGCTTGGCGCAATGTTGTCTCGCACGATCTGCACGGCGCGCTCGAGCTTGCGCGGGGTCTGCAGGTGCACCGGGCCGCGGGTTCTGGATGCGCGGTCGGCGGTTTCAAACGTTCCCGAATCAACCGTCATGATGGGAAGGTTGGGAACGAGTTTCCTAATCAGGTCCAACACGCGCGGGGGAGTGTCAAAGCCGCCGTTCAAAATGAGTCCAGCCAAGCTGGGCGGGCCTTCAATCGCGTGCGCTGCGGCAACCGTCATCAACAGTTCAGGGCGGTCAGCGGCCGCGATCACAATCTGACCGTCACGCAGGCGCTCAAGCACGTGGGTGGAGTTCATTCCACAAACGAGGACGTTCTCGGCCTCACGAACCAGGTTGGCGCGATCACCAGAGATCATCTCCGCTCCGACCTTGTTCATAATGTCAACGACGCGCGGCGCGGTAAGTAGCGGATCTTCGGGGATGACGTAGGTCGGGATCTTCTCGACTTTGTGGCGGTACTGGTTCAAACGATCTTCGGGAGCGCGCGTAATCACAACGCCGGAAACGTTCGCGAATTCCTGGCGTGCAGTTGCAACCGCTAGACGGCCCGCATCCATAACTTCTTGCGGTGTGCGGTCAATCGCGGACAGGACAACAGCCATGTGTGCGCCGATGTTCGCGCTGACCCGGCAGTTGAACTCAAATTCGTCAAAGCCAGCAACGCCCTCGAAGTCGGATCCGGAAACGATCACGATGTCGACGTTCTTCGCAAGCTTGCGGTACGTGTCGACAATGCTTTCAAGTGCGGCGTCGGGGTCTTCAAGGAACTCTTTGTAAGTTAGTGCGCCAACTGCGGGGGCGTTGATGAAACGTCCATCGTTGAAAATGTTCAACATCGCGTCAGTGGAGCGGTCCTTAACTATCGGACGCAACAGGCCGACAGTCATGCCTTTCTCGTCGAAGAATGAGGCCAGGCCGACAGTTACCATTGGTTTGCCGGTTCGTGGCTCTGGCGAGGCAACAAAAAGAGTGCGTGCCACAGAGAGCTCCTTCATGGGGCGTACCCGATAGACAACAACGTCTCTCTCATCGTAGTGAAAAATCTGACTGAACGTAGAGTCAAAGAACCTAGATCAATAGTAAAAAGGACGAACTTCACGGAAACGTTCAAAGTTCGAACGTTTCATGCGTCGTATTTAGATTTTCGAGGGCGGTGCTCGGCGCGGGCTGGGGTGGGTCTTTCGGACCCGGTCGGCGCTGGATTTTGGGTCCCGCTGGTGCGGAATGTTTGGCGCGGGCCGGCGTGAATGGGACGGGATGTTTGGCTTGGGCCGAGGCGGCACTTGACAGGGCGGGCCTTTCGGGCTCGGATGGGGGCAGGTTCGACGGCCCAAAGGTCGCTGGGTAGACTTGCCAGAGTGCAAGACAGCTTCAACCAGAGACACGAGCAGACGAGTCGCAGACTCGCCGAACAGAATTCTGTTGAGCTACCACCAGTTGCAAAAGAGCCACGGTGGTGGCCTCGTTTCTTGCAACCACTATCAGGCCCACCCCTAGAACTGCCGGCAAATCCGAAGGGCATCCTGTTTGCGCTACTACGCAAAAATAAAGGGCTACTTCTGCTTGCCGCTTTCATTGCCAGTGTTTCGCAGCTTTCCTCTGCGCTGCTGGCGTGGGCGCTGGGGAAGCTACTGGACTCGGGGTTAGAACTCGGGTTTGGGCCGCATCTGGTTCAGCCTGTGCTCGTTTTCTTTGGCCTAGTTTTGGTGGCCACAATCTCGACGGGGCTTTATCAAGTCTTTGAAATTAGCACCTGGTTGCAGGGACAGATGAACACGGCAAGGGTTTCTGCCCACCACGTTGCGAATCGTCGAGGCCAGGAGAAGCCAGACATGGCTACCGGCGACATCATCGCGACGATCACGACTGACTCAAACCACATTGGCGCAGCCTTTTCATACGTGCCTGATCTGATTGCGTCAGTGGTTTCAACTGCGGTGATTGCGTACCTCATGCTGAGCGTATCCGTGCCGCTTGGGCTAGTTGTGGTCATCGGTATGCCCGTGGTTGTGGGCGCTTTGTCACTACTGGTTAAGCCACTTCAGCAACGTCAGCAAGCCCAGCGTGAAGCCCAGGGCGACCTCACAAATATTGGAACGGACGTCGTAACTGGACTTCGCGTTCTGCGCGGAATCGGCGGTGAGGACGTCTTCAACCAGCGGTATCGTGAGCTTTCCCAAGAAGTGCGCCGCCGCGGAGTCTACGCCGCCAACCCCCAGTCGGTCCTCAGCTCCGCATCGCAGGGCCTGCCGCAAGCTTTCGCGCTCGCGGTCGTGGCAATCGCCGCCTTCTTAGTTTTGGATGGAAAATTAACTGCCGGCGAAATGATCGCCTTTTACGGCTTCGCCGGATACCTAATGCACCCCCTGTTCGTGGTTGTCGGTGCGATGCAGGTCGGAACCCGCGCGTGGGTCGGACTGCGAAAAGTCGCCCGAGTCCTCAGCCTCGAATCAACCGTCAACAAAACCGAATCAGATTCTGAGGACGCTGCTCAGCGCGCTAAACCACACGCCGCAGGCAAGTCGGGCGCGGACACGGAAGAAGGCGCCCAGGAGGCAGGATCCGAATACGAGGATCCCGGCTCCTCTGTTCAGCATGACCGATACACCCAAGTCCTGCGTGACGGGATGACTGGCCTGGAGTTTAAGCCGGGCATCATCACCGCCCTCGTGGCTGAAGATCCAGACGTGTCCGCAAAGATTGCGACGCGGATTTCCCGTATTGATGACGAATTTCCAGTTTTCATTGGGGCCACAGACCTGCGGGATCTGCCAATAAATGAGGTTCGCGATCACATCGTCCTCGCGTCCGCTGACGACCACCTATTTAGCGGGACGCTGCGCGAAAACTTGCTTGCAGATCGCGCCGCCCCGCGCGAACCGCTGACGGTTCAAAACACTATCTTTGAAACCTTTTTGAACAATCGCATTCGCCAAGAACGTCCGCTTGAAATTTCGCAGGGCGATGCTGACGATCGCCTATTGCTCGATGCAATCCACACTGCGGATGCACAGGATGTCTTGGACTCGATTCCGGGTGGCCTGGACGGAGTTGTTGCCGAGAAGGGGAGGACCCTTTCTGGTGGACAGCGTCAACGCGTCGCCCTCGCGCGCGCTGTGGCAACGAACGCGGAGGTGATGATCGCGATTGAACCGACGTCCGCGGTTGATTCGCACACGGAATCGCGCATCGCTCATCGGCTTCGAGAACGCCGTGAAGATAAAACGACAGTTTTGGTGACCGCCTCGCCGCTGGTGTTGGATCAGTGCGATGAAGTCATCGTGGTTGACGAGCAGGGCCGCGAAATTGCCCGGGGGATGCACCGCGAACTCATGCAGCGAGCCGCCGAATCTGACCCGAGTGGGTTGCAGTACCAGCACATCGTTCAACGCGTCGTGGGAGGTGTGCAGTGAAACTTCCCATTGCGGCCAGGCCGCAGATCATTTCAAAGTTTTGGGCCGTCATTAAGCAGTTTCCGAAGCTGCTGACCGGCATACTCGTTTTCCAGCTACTCGCATCGCTCACGGTTGTTGTGACGCCGTGGCTGATCGGGCGGCTTCTGGACCTAATCGTGACGGGAACGTCGCGTCAAACGGTGACGAACTACCTGATCGTAATCGGCGTGCTGGTCCTGTCTCAGTTCGCGCTTTCGTTCCTGGGGGAATACTTGTCGCGCGTTTTCGGCCAGGCCGTGTTCGCGAAACTTCGCGAGGACCTGGTCAACTCGGTCACCCACATGCCGCTGTCGGTGGTTGAATCCGCCGGAACTGGCGATCTGATTGGGCGCACAACGCACGACATTGACCGCATACAATTCTTGGTTCAGCGCGGTATTTACCGCATAATCGTCATTATTTTCACGGCGATAGCAACCTATATTGCGGCGTTCTTGGTCTCGCCACCACTCGCACTGCTGCTCTTGGCGCCCCTGATCCCAATGGGTTTCCTGCTGCGCTGGTATTTGCGGCGCGCGGTGCCCGGCTACCAGGCTGAATCGGCACAGTGGGCATCCCTATCCGGAATCGCAACCGAGACTGTCGAACAGCACTCCACAATCGACGCGCTAAACATGCGCAAGGTCCGCAACAACATCATCGACGCCGCGTTTGATCAGACGTGGAAGATCGAGCGTTACACCGCATACCTGCGCATCTTCCTGCTGAGCACAATCATCTTCTTCCTTCAAACCCCAGCCCTGCTCGTAGCGTTCGCGGGTGCGTGGGCTATCCCAAACGGATACGCAACCCTGGGCGTCGTCACAACGGTGGCGTTGTACGGCGTCCAGATCGCGCAACCGCTTGGCGAACTATCTTTCTGGATTGACGTCGTCCAAACCGCAACCACGTCGTTAGCGCGTATCTTCGGTGTTGACGAGGTCGAGGCTGACCGCACGCCGTCTGGAGCGCAACCTGATTCAGTGAGCATCTCCGCGCGAGACGTAACCTACGAATACCGCGAGGGACACCCCGTGCTACACGGCGTGAATCTGGATTTGCGCCCTGGTGAAACACTCGCAATCGTAGGGCCTTCCGGCGCCGGCAAGTCGACGCTCGGCAGAATGATCGCCGGCGTGCATCCACCCACCACAGGAGCCGTCACCGTCGGGGGAGTCCCGCTAGTTGACCTAACCGAGGACGAGCTTCACCGAAACGTATCCCTGGTAACCCAAGAGCATCACGTATTCGTTGGAACGATCGCTGGCAACCTGCGCCTAGCGAAGGCAGATGCCACGGAAGAGGAGATGTGGCAGGTCTTGGATGGGCTTGGCGCATCAGGCTGGGTGAAAAAACTTCACGACGGAATTAATACCGAGGTCGGCTCGGGCTCACTAACGTTGAGTCCCGCGCAGGCACAGCAGTTGGCGCTTGCCCGAATCGTTTTGCTGAATCCGCACACGCTGATTTTGGATGAGGCGACGTCACTCATGGATCCAACGGCTGCTCGCCAGCTTGAGCTTTCTTTGGGGAAAGTTCTGGAAGGCCGCACAGTTGTAGCGATCGCCCACCGACTCTACACCGCTCATGACGCCGACAGGGTCGCGGTGATGGTCGATGGGCGAATCGTGGAGTTGGGAACTCATGACGAGCTCGTTGCGCTAGACGGCGAATACGCATCGCTGTGGAACGCGTGGCAACACGAGTGAGCTAACTGATCGGTTCCCTGACGCCGGTTGACTGGTCCGATTAGTGGGCCAATGCCGATTAACGTGCCAGATCGGCGCTCCTGCGCCAGTTGGCTGGCTGATCGGTAGCCTTACGCCGGTAGGCGAGCCAGGTCAGCCGCGCCGATTAGTCCGGCTGGAACTCCCAGTTGTGCAAGCGTGATTTCAGCAATGTCGCGGTACAAGCGCGCGGTGAGGTTCTTCTCAAACGCCTTCTGAACAGGCTCAAGCAGGATTTCACCAGCGGTTGCGACGCCACCACCCAGAACGATCATTTCCGGATCCAGGATTGCAGTTAGGTCGGCCAGGCCGCGGCCAATCCAGTCAGCAACCGTTTCTAGGACGTCGAGCGCTACTGGGTCGCCTTCCTTCGCGGCGGCGGTAACCATTTGACCGGTGATCTGCTGAGGATCTCCGCCCGCCATTTCCAAAAGTCGAACTGCAGAAGCAGGTGCAACCGTTGCGATTTCGCGAGCCTCGTGCACCAGAGCGGTTCCTGAACCGTAGCGCTCCCAGCATCCACGCAGTCCGCAACCACAGCGGCGCCCTCCGGCTTTCATCTGCATGTGGCCGATTTCGCCGGCGAAGCCTTGGAATCCGCGAACCAGGTGGTCGTTGATAATGATGCCGCCGCCGATTCCGGTTCCCAGAGTTACGACGATTGCGCTCTTGGCCTTCTTCGCTGCGCCGAAGCGGAACTCGCCCCAAGCTGCAGCGTTTGCGTCATTTTCAACCACGGTCGGAAGGCCGGTAGCCTTCGTGATCTTTTCCGCCAGCGGCTCATTGCGCCAAGCGAGGTTCGGAGCGTAAACAACTGAAGTCCGCTCAGCATCGCAGAAACCGGCTGCTCCAATTCCGACCGCAGCAACGTCCTCGTCTGCACGTAATTCGGTAACCAAGTCAGCGATGGCGTCCGCCGTTGCGTCAACTTCGGAAGCGGGGGTGTCTCGACGTGCGGTGCGAAGGACCTCACCTTCTTCGGTGACCAGGCCCGCAGCAATCTTCGTGCCGCCCACATCAACACCAATAGTTAGGGTCATTTTGGTCTCCTTATCAACTCTTAAACTAATGAAATCATTTATTGCGAAAAGAAGTTAACTAATGAACGCTAGTGTGTTGCGAGTAACAGGCGTTTATTAACAATAATGAGGGCGGGGCTGGGTTTTGTCCAGGTTTCAAGCGCCGGTGCATAACGTTGAGCCAACGCCTTGCCCCGCAAAGTTGCGACGTTCAGCAAAATGCGCTGTAGCGTTATGTCGCGCGCGGTCGTCGCGGCTCAGACTCTGGGCGTGTGTTCTAGTGCGAGGCTCACGGCTCCAAGCACGTTTGATCTGACGCCAAGTTGGGCGCGTTTGAACTCGAGGTTTTCAACGGCTCCGTGGACGGCGTAGCGCTTCAGTACGGTGTGGAGGGGTTGGCTCAAGATATCGCCGGCTTCAGCCAAGGTTCCGCCTAGGATCACTGCTCGCGGGTTCAAAATGTTGACCATGTTTGAAAGTGCGATTCCCAGGTAGCGGCCTCCATCCTCAAGCAGGCGCAGGGCGCCAGTGTTGCCCGACCGTGCTTGGTCGATCAGGTCAGCAATAGTTATTTCCGCACCGAAAATTGGGCTGGCAAGCTGCAGTATTGCCGGCACAGACACGACAGTTTCTAGGCAACCTCTGTTTCCGCATCGGCACAGGACGCCGGAGTCGTCGATGGTGGTGTGCCCAATTTCGCCGGCAGCGCCGTCTGCGCCTCGGTAGATTCGACCATTTAGTACAAGACCAGCGCCGATTCCGTCAGACACCTTGATGTACACCAGGTCGTCATAGCCCTGGCCGACGCCCCAAACACGTTCGCCAACAGCGCCAAGGTTTGCGTCATTGTCAATGAAAGTGGGAATGCCCAAGGCTTCTTCCACAGTGGAAGGAATATCAATGCCCGCCCAACCGGGCATGACCTGCGCCGAAGAAATTCGGCGTTGCTCCAAGTCAATAGGAGCGGGGATCGCCATTCCAATGGTATGAATCTCGGATCGATCGAGATCCGCCCTGTTACATAGTTCGTTAAGTAGCTTCTCGATTCGCTTCAGATCGTCAGCTACTTCGTGGCCTAAAGGTAAGTCAATCTGTTGTTCTGCGATAACTTCGTGGGCCAGGTTGGAAAACGCGATCGTTAGGTGCCTTTTGCCCACGTCAATCCCAGCAACGACTCCAGGCGTGGGGATAAGGCCGATCAACTGGCCGTGCGGGCCGCCAAGATTCTTCTTGCGTTCCAGTGTTCCCTGTTCGACAAGTTCACTGACAATATTTGACACGGTTGAGGCCGCAAGCGAAGTTCGCCTTGCAATCTGTGCTTGCGTCATCTCGCCCTGTTCAGCCAGGGACTCGATAATTCTCTGTTCGTTCAGACTGCGCAGAGCCTGCTGTGAACCGCCGGAAACCTCAATCCTTCGTACCATGATTGCATTCAACCACAAATGTATTGCGCGGGTGAACGCAATCGGACCTAGTGAAGGTGGTCGTCTAGCGGATCCATTCCTGCCCACGCAGTTAGTGGGTGCGTCGGAATCGTGAATGCATGATCAAGGTGGTCTTCTACCAGTGACGCCAGGTTCGATGGCTGTCCATCAGACACAAACAGGATCTGAGGGCGGAGTTTAGCGGTCTCAACCAGGTCCAAAATAGGGCGAGCTCCGCCGTCCTCGGACTCCACCCAGTAGACCATCCAGTCCGGTCCGATCGGGTGCTGGCGTGAAACTATCAGTCGCTTAACTTGGCAGCCCGGCGGTAGCGCCGCGACCACGTCTTCGTCCAAGTCGATCATTTGGTCTGGCCCTGACACCCACCGGAGCTCGTCCTCGTCAACTTCGGTTAGTTTTAATTTCAGGTCGGAAGCCTTTGCTTCAAACGGTTGTTTCTTGCGTCTTTGGCTGAAGGTGTCGAACTCGTCAAGGACGTCGCCAAGGATGTTGTAGTCCTTCCGCGTCCACGGCAACATGACCTGCGGGTTTGTTGAAATATATGAGGCCGAGGCTAGGAACCACTCCAGTGGCTCTATCGGATCGGTGAACAACCCTTCACGCAGGTAGAGGGCGCGGCGCAGGACCTGGTCGCGCAGCGGATCAACTTTTCGTTTCTGAGCTTTGGCAAGCCTGCGATGGTAGCGCTGTTGCGCAGATGCATAGTCATCGCCGGTGTTCCACTGGTCGCCCGGCCAGTTGTGCAGGCGGCTGAGTTCTTCCTGCAGTGAAAACCTCTCCCCGGTGTGACCGCGGTGGCGCAGGAACGCATCCCAGGCTTCAACCCAAGAGACCGCCTGCGTGAACGACTTCGGACGGTCCATGTTCGGCAGCACGGTCAGTTCAGCGGCAGAGGCTTCCAGGGTGTCGTACCAGTTTTGTAACTTCTCGGAAGTAAATAGGCGCGACCCCTTCAAATCATCCCAGCGTGGATCCTCCGCGCGGGTGGCGTGGGCCTCCCACATTTTGGTTAGCGGTTCGCGAATCTTTCGCCGCGGAAGTGTGCGCGTGCGGTTGGTGTACTTATTTTCAATGATGTTGATCGCGTCAAGTACCAGCTGCAGATCGGGCAGGTTAGGACCCTTGCGTTTGCCCAGATCACGGGGCGAGCACCAAAGTGAAATTAACCATGCTGTGTCGGGAGCATGGGCCGCTTTGGAAGCGGCCTGCGCAGCGTTCAGGTATTCGGCGTTGATAGCGTCGATGGCCTTTTGTTCAGCCTTTGTTAGGGGCGTGAGCTTGCGGCGACCCCACCTGCGGATGATCGATTCGGACAGACTTTCGGTTGCCGCGTTCTTTTTGGCCATGCCCCCATTGTGCACCATGGTGTGAACGCTTGCTTTAAGCGCGCGGCAAAAGCGTTATCCTTGGCTTGTGAGCAACGCAAACGACATGCTGAATCGCCCGGTTCTGGTGGTTGATTTCGGCGCGCAGTACGCGCAGCTGATTGCCCGTCGGATCCGTGAGGCGCAGGTTTATTCTGAAATCGTCCCTAACTCGATGACCGCTGATGAGATGCTCGCCAAGGAGCCCACCGCGATCATCCTTTCCGGTGGCCCCGCTTCCGTACTTGAAGACGGCGCCCCAAGTGTTGATCCAAAGATTTTCGAGGTCGGAGTTCCGGTGCTCGGAATTTCCTACGGCTTCCAGGCCATGGCGAAGGCCCTGGGAGGAAAGGTAGAGCAGGTCGCTAAGTCCGAGAACCGCCAGGTTCCGGTCCGCGTCCTAACTTCCGATTCCGCTGTGCTAGGCGCAGACGGCGACCAGGAAGTGTGGGTCACGCACGGTGACGCGGTCGTAGAAGCACCTTCCGGATTCACGGTCACCGCCGAATCCGATGACTTCAAGATCGCCGCGTTCGAGGACGAGGCTCGCAAACTCTACGGCGTCCAGTGGCGTCCAGAGGAACCAAAGACGAAGTTCGGTCAAGAACAGATTGATCGCTTCCTGCGTGATGCCGCGGGTATTCAGTCCCGGTGGACTCCGACCTCGATTATTGACGACCAGGTTAAGAAGATTCGCGAACAGATCGGTTCTGCGCGCGTGATTTGTGGTCTGTCTGGAGGCGTTGATTCCTCTGTTGCGGCTGCCCTGGTTCACAAGGCGGTTGGCGACCAGCTGACGTGTATCTTTGTGGATCATGGCCTGCTGCGTGCGGGGGAGCGCGAACAGGTTGAGCGCGACTACGCCGCATCGATGGGTATCCGCGTCGTGTCGGTAGATGAGTCGGATCGATTCCTGGATGCGCTCGCGGGAGTTACTGAACCTGAGCAAAAGCGCAAGATCATTGGCCGCGAGTTCATTCGTTCCTTTGAGGCCGCTCAGCGCGCACTGGTTGAAGAAGCTGGCCGCGCGGGTGAAGAAATTAAGTTCCTCGTGCAGGGAACGCTGTACCCAGACGTTGTGGAATCAGCTGGCGCTGACGGCACCGCAAACATCAAGTCGCATCACAACGTTGGCGGTTTGCCAGAGGACCTCAAGTTCGAACTCGTGGAGCCTCTTCGCGAGCTGTTCAAGGACGAGGTCCGCGCGATTGGACGCGAGCTCGGCGTTCCGGCCTCGATTGTGAATCGCCAACCGTTCCCAGGCCCCGGCCTCGGAATTCGACTGATCGGCGAGATCACGCGTGAACGACTTGAAATCCTCCGCGCCGCGGACCTAATCGTTCGCGAAGAACTGACCAAGGCCGGCATGGATGAAGTCATCTGGCAGTGCCCGGTCGTTCTGCTTGCAGACGTGCGTTCCGTTGGCGTAACGGGCGACAAGCGCACCTACGGTCACCCGATCGTGCTGCGTCCCGTCATTTCCGAGGACGCCATGAGCGCGGACTGGGCACGCTTGCCCTACGACGTTCTGGATACTATTTCCACGAAGATCACGGACAATGTGGAAGAGGTCAACCGAGTTGTCCTCGACGTGACCAGGAAGCCCCCGGGCACCATCGAGTGGGAGTAAACGACTGCTAGGCTGACGGGGCGGCCCTAAAAATCGAGTAGGAGATCCCGTATGGCTAAGGAACGACTCAAGCGACTGGCTTCGAGTTCGAATGTGCCAGGCTTCTTGGCGTTCGCGCTGCCCGCATTGATCCTGTTCATCGGGTTTCAAACTGCGGGAGTGTTCCCGTTCGGGGATCGTCATATCCTGACGATCGACCTGTTCCACCAGTACGCGCCCTTCCTTGCGGAATATAGGCGCAAGCTCCTATCGTTTGGGACGCTTCAGTTTTCTTGGAATGGCGGCCTGGGAATAGATTTCTATTCGCTGTTCGCGTACTACCTGAGTAGTCCGCTGA
>DUQT01000016.1 GCA_012837655.1 Actinomyces sp.
AACTTGAAGAGCGCCGCTCCGAACTGAAGTCCGCTCGCCGCAAAGCGATTGCCACCCGGGTGGGAATCGCCCTCGCAACTATCGCCGTCCTTGCGGGAATCGCATGGGTAGTCTTCTTTTCGCCAGTTTTCGCACTTTCAGCTTCGAAGGTGAAAATAACTGGCCTAAACGAGGACGTGGCTGAGGTCGAAGTACAGGACAAACTTGCGCCCTTTATCGGTACACCGCTTCCACGGATGGCGATGACCTCTGTGGAAAACGCGGTCGGAAGCGTCGTCCAGATCGAGAGTGTAAAGGCACAACGCGCGTGGCCGGAAGGTTTGGATATCAGTGTCACTGTTCGCAAACCTATAGCCGCCATTCAAGAGGGCGGCGAGTTCCAAGTAATCGACCGCGACGCCGTTGTGTTGAAAACTGTTCCGGAAAAGCCAGAAGACCTCATACTTGTGGAACTAAACGTGGACTCAGAGGAGCAGCGAGCGCAGGCGATGAACCGGATCGCTACAGTGAGCGCTGAAATACCGAAAGAACTGTCAGAACGCGTAGACCTCATGATTGGTGATGCACTGACGGTTGAACTGCGCACAAACGATGGTCGCGTCATCAAGTGGGGCGATGAATCAGACTCGAAGCTGAAAGCAGACGTGGTCTTGCTGCTTCTGGAACAACGCCCCGCCCAGGTTTATGACGTGTCCACGCCCTCGCGGCCGGTGACCTCGTAAGGATCAAACGAACGTTAGTCGCACGACTGCGTGCTACGTGTGCGCATGCGCGTCTTAGTTGTCGCCTAACTGCGTGCTAAGTGGGGCACAGTCACGTCGAAATTGTCGTCTGCGTGCCTTCTGCGCGCCAAGTTCGAGCCCAGAAGAGACTTGTTGGACAGAAGTGTGAAGGTCAAATATGGGTTTATTTCGACATCGGAAAATGTATGTCCGACACGCCCAGTCTGATCGTTGATTATTCGATCTGGTACGCCTACTTTCTCTCTGCAACGCTGAGCTAGAACTTAAACCTTCAACTACAGGTTGAGGGTTGGTCCACACCAGACATAGGGGGAACGAGTGAACCAGGCAAGCTACATAGCCACAATCAAGGTTGTTGGCGTAGGCGGCGGCGGAACGAACGCCGTTAACCGAATGATTGAATCCGACCTCAAGGGCGTCGAATTCATCGCAATGAACACGGATACGCAAGCACTTCTCATGTCGGATGCAGAAGTCAAGATTGACCTTGGTGAAGATCTCACGCGCGGTCTTGGTGCTGGTGCTGACCCGACGATTGGTCGGAAGGCCGCGGAGGCTAACGAGGACTCCATTCGCGACGCCCTCGAAGGTGCAGACATGGTTTTCGTTACCGCTGGTGAGGGCGGCGGAACCGGTACAGGTGCGGCCCCCGTCGTTGCGCGTATCTCGCGTGAGCTAGAAGCTCTGACCGTCGCGGTAGTAACACGCCCGTTCTCGTTTGAAGGACAGCGTCGTGCACAGCAAGCCGATGCTGGTGTGGAGGAGCTACGCAAGGAAGTTGACACCCTAATCGTTATTCCTAACGACCGTCTTCTACAGATCTCAGATAAGAACGTTTCGTACCTGGATGCTTTCCGCATGGCTGATGACGTCTTGCGTTCGGGCGTGCAGGGAATCACCGACATTATCACCACTACTGGCGTGATTAACGTTGACTTCGCAGACGTCAAGTCGGTTATGGAGGGTGCTGGCTCCGCCCTCATGGGTATTGGAACCGCGCAGGGAGAGGATCGCGCTTTGCGGGCAGCAGAGGCCGCTATTTCTTCGCCGCTCCTCGAAACCCGGATCGACGGCGCACACGGTGCACTACTGTTCATTCAGGGCGCATCCGATGTCGGCATGAACGAGGTCTCCCAGGCATCTTCACTTATCGAAGAGTCGTTGCATGGACAGGCAAACATCATTGTCGGTACTGCTATCGATGATGCTCTTGGCGACGAGATCCGCATTACCGTTATTGCCGCTGGATTCGATGACACGAACCAGGCGGCTGAACCGACGTTCACCCCGGTTGCTAAGCCGCAGAGGAAGCAGGAGGAAGTGGAACCGGAACCGGCTCCGTCTTTCACCCAGGAGGCCCGTCCTCTGGGATCCCTACCGACTTCACAGCCGGCACACCGCGCGGAAACGAAGCCGCCGATGCGACAGTCAAGCTTCCCTTCAGCATCCCCACGCCAGGAAGAACGCCGCGAACACAAGAAGGAAGAACCTTTCGTAGTTCCGCGTATCTTCGATGAGGACGATGCTGACTCCGGCGACGACCTCGATCTTCCGGACTTCCTGCGCTGATGACCACCGCAACGACTGCGGGAATCCAATACCGCTTTACAAGGTGCGTCACGGATCCCGCAGTGGTTGGGGAAGCCCTATCGAAACCCAACTATGGGTTGAACACTGACGCACCCAGGGAAATCGTGATGAGTGATCGTCACGAGCTCGCCGATAATCTTGGCGTGCCCGTCGTGTGGATGCGTCAGATTCATTCAGACATTGTTGAGGTTGTGGACGAAACACACTCGTCGCACGAAAACTCGATCACTGCTGACGCGGTGATCACTCGCAGCCCGGTGGCTCTTGCTGTACAGGTTGCGGATTGTGTGCCTGTGCTCCTCTGGGATGAGGCGACGGGCACTATTGGGGCGGTGCACGCGGGTCGAGCAGGTGTGGAAAAAGCCATCGTTGCAAAGGCTGTGTCGACCATGCTGAGCATGGGATGCTCGACCCGCGACATCGTCGCCGCGGTGGGACCTTCGATTTGTGGTCGCTGCTATGAGGTCGGCGACGATGTCTTTGAAACTGCCGTTTCAAAGCGCCCCGAACTTGAGTCTCGGACCTCTTGGGGAACCAGGTCGCTGGATATTCGGGCGGGGGTCTTGAAGGATTTAGAGACCTGCGGAGTCACCAACGTTATTCAGGATGATCGGTGCACGTTTGAGTCTGCGCATCTGAATTCGTATCGGCGTAATCCGCGGTGTGGTCGCCAGATTGGGCTCGTAGTAAACAGGAAGCTGTAACGTCATGGTCATAGGTATTAACCATGCGGCCCTGAGTGGAAACCATACGGCCATAGGCAGTAACCATACGGCCAGAAGTTCAACCACACGGTCTTAAAGTATTTGCTGGGATAGTCATTGAACAGAAGTAAATTAGTCGACGGTCTTGGACCCGCCCTGGCGGGTGCTAGCACACTGTTCTTGCTTTACGTCGCGATCGTCCAACTGCTTTCTCCGGCATACGTGGTGGCCGTTCAGGCTTTTGATTACACCCTGACCGGCGCTGTGATCCTGGTGATTGTGGTTGGCTTCCTGCTGGGCATGTATGCGTCCAAACGATGGGAAATCAAGAGTGTCGCAGAGACAGTACTTGCCTCACTTGCTGTGTTCGCGGCCTCGGGCCTCATTGGCCTCCTACGAGTCCCCGACACCGACCGGGGTTCCAAGGCCGGGCTCGCCCTCATCCTGGTATACGCGCTGGTTCATCTAGCCATTTCGATCAGGCACAAGCGGACACAGACACCGCGCAGTACCAAATCCCGCATACCGGCCGGCAAGCGGGCCAAGCAGTTCGGCGACAGCCCAACAGAGGAGGCTCGGACCCGGATAGAGCAGCTTTCGCGAACCCAAGAAATTAAGTCCAGCCTAACGGGCACCGAGCTCCCAGCCTCGCCCTCGAAAATCAATGAAAATAATGGTGACCGGCATCTGAAAGCACGCTCGCGCAGACTGACGATCGCGCTGGTGGTGCTCCTTTTCGCCGCGGCGACCGCGCACCTGGTTTTGAACGGTTATGTTCTGTACGCGGGCCCGCGCGGACTCACGAGCCACACTTTTGACCACGGTATTTTTGTGCAGTCTATGGAGGGAATCCTGCGCACAGGCCAGCCGGTGACGACGCTGGAACGCGCTCGGCCGCTGTCGCATTTCGCGGTTCATTTCTCGCCGGTGCTGTACCTGGTCGTGCCGTTTTACGCGGTTTTCCGATCGCAGGAGTTCCTAAATCTATTCCAGCTCGTTCCCGTATTCTTGGCGATGCTGCCGCTGTACAAGGTGTTGCGTTTGCGCGGCTTCAGCCTGAACGCGACGCTGCTGACACTGCTGCTCTACATCGTAGGGCCGGCCCAGATTTTTTCGTCACACTACGGTTTTCACGAAAATGTTTTCCTGGGTCTTGGAATATTTTCACTGTGGTACTTCTGGGAGGCCCGCAAACCGATCGGAATCGTCCTCGGCGCTGCGCTGGTCCTGGCGGCGAAAGAAGACGCCTTCATCTACGTCCTCGCCTTTGCGCTGTGGCAGCTTTTCGACGCATTTCAAAAAGATAATCGAGGGCGTGTGCGCCGCTCTATTGGGCTGGGAGTGGCGGCTCTGGCGTATTTCGCCGTGGTGTCCGCCGCGATGGCTCGGCTGGGCGAGGGAACGATGCAGGACCATCGGTTTGCCAATTTGATTCCCGAGGGCGCAGACGGGTTCTCCGCGATCTTGAACGTGATGCTCACCCAGCCGGGCTACGTCTTGACGCAGGTGTTCCTGGAGCCGAAGTGGAGTTACATCCTGACAGTGATGGCGGCGGTGGCGTTTGCGCCGCTGTGGAATCGAAGCTTCCAGGCGAACTGGTTGCTGGTGCCGTTAGTAATGGTGAATCTGCTCAGCAACTGGAAGTACCAGTACGACATTGGATTCCAATACCACTACGGGTCGTCAGCCCTGCTACTAATCATCCTGGTGGTTGCGATTTCACCGCTCATGGTTGGTCGGCGGCCTGTGCGTGGTGGTAGCCAAGCATCGACCGAGTTACTAGCCGCAAATCGAGGTCGCGAAGCAACCAGCGAACCAGGTGTGCAGAGTGTCGGCGCCGTCGTGGGCAACGATGAACACGCCGCCGCAAGCGTCGATACTGCCACAAGCGCCACTCGGGCAGGTAGCACCGACACCGCCGCAAGCAAACACCACGTCGCCAGTAACGACGCCACCGCAAGCATCGATATCGCCGCATGCAACGGGGCCACCAGCGGTTCAGGCACCCAAAAACAAGGCGCTAGCACCGTCCTCGCACGTCGCATTGCCGCCCTGATCCTCGCGATCGGAATAGCCAGTGCGGGGCTCTACAGCTTCCCGAACCTGATCGATGATGCGAAGCAAGAGAAAAACATGCTGGAACACCAGATCGAAAACGCGGACGAAATGCGCGCAGTGGTTAAGGCACTTCCGAAGGACAAGACGTACCTGGTTTCCAACCACCTCGGTCCCGCTATGGCGGCGTTCCCCAATGTTTACCTGGAGAACCGTGAGCTACCAGAGATAATCGAGCGGGGAGATTTCGATTTCATCGTGATCGATAGTCGCTTCTCACGTGCCGATTGGAAGGAAGAGCTTACCTCCGACCTCGTTCAACGATTCCAACTTCAAGAAGTTCCCGTCGGCGCGCCGCTACTTATTTTCAAGAACCCAGCCCGAGACGCAGGGGCGGAAACACAGTAGTGCGGGACCTGAACCCAGACCGCGATGCGGGGATGGGAACACAGTCGTGGGGGACCTGAACTCAGCCCGAGACGCAGGAAGCGCACCTCAATAGCGGACCACCAGAACCCGGCGGCACGACCTCGATTCGGGGCAATCACCAAGTTGCAGAGTGACACGCCGTAAAAGTTGCGACTTATTTTCGCGTTGGTCGACTACTTTAAAAACAGCTGTCACTAAAATCTGCCTTGGGAGGAATACAAATGGCTGGTGCACTTAATCGAGCCATGGAAAAGATGGGATGGCGTGGATATGAGGGAGAGGTCGAAGTCGAGGACGACTTCTACGAAGAGGAACCATTCGAAGACTTCGAGCCGGTAACCCCGATGCCACGTCCTGAAATTGTGTCTAATCGTGAACCTGAAGGTGACTTCCCGAGAATTGTTACGGTTCACCCGCAGTCCTATAACGATGCCCGCACGATCGGTGAGGCGTTCCGCGACGGCGTGCCGGTGATCATCAATCTTTCAGATATGAAGGATGAGGAAGCTCGCCGAATCATTGACTTCTCGGCTGGGCTTGCGTTCGGCCTACGCGGATCAATTGATTCAGTGACAAGTCGAGTTCTGCTCCTGTCCCCGGAGTCCATTAAGGTAGAGGAAGGTAATGACACCCGTTCACATGTGAACGGTTCGTTCTTCTAGGCAGGACTAAAAAATCTGATGCGATTTATCGGCTATTTTCTTCAGCTGTTCGTATCTATTTACACGCTGATTTTGTTAATAAGACTGGTATTTGACTGGATTCAGTTCTTCAGTCCGCAGTGGACTCCGCGCGGCGCAATCCTAGTTTTCCTGAACTTGATCTACGCCGTGACTGACCCTCCGCTACGATTCTTGCGCAGGTTTATACCGCCATTAAGGCTGGGAGAAATCTCGTTGGATATCGGTTTTATCGTCCTATTCGTTGGTGTAGTCATACTGGGCCAAATTGCGAGTTTGCTCATGTAGGTGCACAGACGGCTCATAATTCTGTAGTCTGTATCCCAGTTACCAATTTATTTAGCGGCTCGGCCGGACCACTAAACCTAAGGGTTTGACCCGGACGCTGATTAAAGTCCATCTAGATTCCGAGGTGAAGAAATGGCACTGCTTACGACAGAGGATGTCTTGAATAAGACTTTCCAGTCGGTGAAGTTCCGTGAAGGCTATGACCAGGTTGAGGTTGACGAATTCCTCGACGAGGTCGTTGAAACGATTTACGCGCTTCAGGTAGAGAACACGGAGCTGAAGCAGAAGCTCGAGGTTGCTGAGAATCGGGTTGAAGAACTCGAAGCCGGTGCTCCGCAGCAAGCTGCAGCTCCTGTTGAACCAGAGCCCCAGCCGGAGCCTGAACCAGAACCCGAACCTGAACCGGAACCAGAGCCTAAGCCGGAACCGCAGCCGACCAGCGCTCCTGAGGACGCAACCTCCATGCTCGCCCTTGCACAGCGCGTCCACGACGAGTACGTACGTGACGGTCGTGAGGAAGGCGACCGCATCATCGCGGAAGCTCGCCAGGAAGGCGAAGCAATCGTCAAGCAGGCGCAGGACAAGCACAACTCGATCCTCCACCAGCTTGAGGAAGAGCGCGGCCTGCTTGAGACCAAGATTAACGAACTCAAGAACTTTGAGTCCGACTACCGTGGTCGTCTGCGCGAGCACCTCCAGAGCCTGCTTGGACAGGTTTCTGATAACTAATCCGTTGCTCGCTTAGAGCCGAGATGACAAGCGGCAGCGATGTGAGTCGTTGCCGCTTTCGTCATGCCATTAAGTAGGAGGTTTGCCCATGCGGACTAGTTCACGTAGCCACGCCACCGTCGTGGTCGTGTTCGCAGTCGTCGCCATACTCGCAACTGTCAGCGATCAGGTGACTAAAGTATGGGCACTAGAAAACACGTCCACGGACCGGATCGAACCGTTCATTGGGTCATTCATTAGTTTCCAACTCGTGTTCAACCCCGGCGCGGCGTTCTCTCTGCTGGCCCACTCCACGTGGATCTTCACGATCCTCTCCGTGCTGATTTCCATCGCCGTCCTTTGGTACCTGCGCAAAGTAGTGTCCATTTGGTGGACTATTGCTTTGGGGCTGCTCTTTGGTGGGGCAGTGGGTAACCTAATCGACCGGCTTGTGCGCCCACCTTCGTTTGGGGAAGGCCATGTGATCGACTTCCTCAACTGGAACGGTTGGTTCGTCGGCAACGTGGCGGATATTTACATCGTCGTAGCCGCAGCTCTGCTGTTCCTATTGGCGATCCTTGGCGTACCGGCAACGCAGGAACACGTTGAGCAACTACGTGGCGAAAAGCAGGTGGAATCTGCCGATGAGTGACATCCGGTTCCTCCCTGTTCCCGACGGCCTAACTTCAGAACGCGTAGATGTCGCACTTTCGCGCATGCTCGGGCTTTCCAGATCCGCTGCCGGGCGAATGATCGAGGACGGCAAGGTCGTCATCGGTGGCGACGTAGTCCAAAAGAGCACGCGCCTGGAACCTGGTCAGCTCATCGAAGTTGACATGAAAGTCGAAGAGAAAGCCCCCGCTCCAGTAGTTGGAATGGACATCCTCTACGACGACCAGGACGTGGTTGTCGTAAATAAGCCGGTTGGCGTTGCCGCACACACCGGTCCCGGTTGGGATGGGCCCACCGTGATCGGAAACTTGGAGGCCGCGGGCTACCGAATCTCGACTTCGGGACCGCCGGAGCGGCAGGGGATTGTTCACCGTCTGGACGTTGGCACCTCTGGAGCAATGGCGGTTGCCAAGTCGGAACTTGCCTACACGAAGCTGAAGCACGCGTTCAAGGAACGCCGGGTGCGCAAGCTCTACCACGCCCTCGTTGCTGGACATCCGGACCCAATGCGCGGAACGATTGACGCCCCGATTGCGCGTCACCCGTCCAAAGAATGGCGGATGGGGATCGTTGCCGGAGGGCGCCGCGCGATAACGCATTACAACACGCTCGAACTGCTACCTGGTGCCGCTCTGGTTGAGGTCGAGTTGGAAACCGGACGCACACACCAGATCCGCGTGCATTTCGCGTCGATTAACCACCCTTGCGTTGGGGACACGTTCTACGGTGCGAATGAAGAAAAGTCGAAGGAACTTGGCATCACCCGCCAGTGGCTACACGCAGTCCAACTGGAGTTCGTGCACCCGCGCACCAAATCCAATGTCGTCGTGAAGGCACCCTACCCGGACGATCTCAGCGCCGTCCTCGAAAAGTTGCGCAACCCCAGCTAGCCAGCGGAAACGACCAAAGGATTTCACCATGACCAGCGCATTTGAAGTTCGGAAAGTGAACTCCACCGCCGATTTACTTTCATGCTTCTCGATCCGCTACGACGTTTTCGTGCAGGAACAGGAAGTTCCTTTCGTGTTGGAAGTTGATAACCGAGACTTCTTGCCCTCGACCGTGCACATCCTCGTCCTCGAAAGTGAAAAACCTGTTGGAACGTTGCGGGTCATTCAAGATTCTGCAACTTCCTACCACTTGGGACGAATCGCGGTCGTAAAGGATTTTCGAGGGCGGGGCTTGGGCAGACTCCTGGTGGAGCAGGCTCACGCGGAGCTGCAAAAACGGCATGAGGGCGTCGTTGAAATCACTCTTGATGCGCAGGAGTACGCGATCGCGTTTTATGAGCGGTTGGGATACTCGCTGACTGAGCGGGAACGCTTCTTGGATGCGGGAATCTGGCATCGTGAAATGAGCCGAACACTGCCCTGATAAGCCTGCCTTCGGCATATCAGTAAGACCCCGCCGTGAAGTGTTTTGGCATCTAAAGGACACAGAACCTTGTCTTAGTGCGCGTTTCAGCTGGGTGTGAACAACTCGATGCGGCACAGCCTGCGCGTTGTGATTAGACTAGCGCCATGGCCACAGATCAGTTCGTTCACCTTCATAATCACACTGAGTACTCAATGCTTGACGGGGCGTCGAAGATCGTCCCAATGGTTGAAGAAGCAGCGCGACTGAACCAACCAGCCATCGCGATCACCGACCACGGCTACCTGTTTGGAGCCTACGAGTTCTACGCGGCCGCTAAGGCGCGGGGCGTGAAACCAATTATCGGACTTGAGGCCTACATGACGCCGGGCACATCACGCTTTGACCAAAAGCGCGTGCGCTGGGGTGAAGAGTGGCAGAAAGACGACGACGTATCCGCTCGCGGTGCGTACACGCACCTCACACTAATCGCAGAGACCACGCAGGGAATGCACAACCTATTCCGCATGGGCTCGAAAGCATCGCTTGACGGCCAGATGGGTAAGTGGCCGCGCGCGGACATGGAACTGCTGGAGCGCTACCATGAGGGCCTCATAGTCTTTTCGGGTTGTCCGTCCTCGGAAATCCAAGTACGTCTGCGTTTGGGGCAGTGGGACGAGGCCGTTGCTGCGGCAGGACGACTGCAGGACACGTTCGGTAAGGACAATTTCTACATTGAACTGATGGACCACGGTATCGAGATTGAACGCCGTGTTCGCAACGACCTGTTTAAGCTTGCGGAGCACATGAAGGCTCCGAAGATTGTTACAAATGACGCTCACTACGTGACTGCGGAAGACCGCGATATTCAAGACGCACTGCTGTGTATTAACTCAGGCGTGAAATTAAATACGCCGGACCGCTTCAAGTTTGATGGTTCCGGCTACTACATTCGTTCCGCGGAGTCGATGCGTCGAGACTGGCCGGATGCGCCAGACGCACTGGACGCGACCCTGGAAGTTGCGGAGCGCTGTAACGTCGAGTTCACCACTGTGAAGGAAGGCGCGAACTTCATGCCTGTCTTCCCGGTGCCGCACGGTGAAGATGAGACCTCCTGGTTCGTGAAAGAAGTTGAGCGCGGGCTCGATTACCGATTCCCAGACGGCGTCCCAGACGAAGTTCGCAAGCAGGCGGAATACGAGGTCGGAGTTATCACCCAGATGGGGTTCCCGGGATACTTCCTGGTGGTTTCTGACTTCATTCGCTGGGCGAAAGAGCAGGGTATCCGCGTAGGTCCCGGACGTGGGTCCGGTGCTGGCTCCATGGTCGCATATGCCATGCAGATCACCGACCTGAATCCGTTGAATCACGGGCTACTGTTCGAGCGCTTCCTAAACCCGGAGCGCGTGTCCATGCCTGACTTTGACGTTGACTTTGACGAGCGCAGGCGCGGGGAAGTCATCGACTACGTTACGAACAAGTACGGTGATGACCGTGTTGCGCAGGTAGTCACGTACGGCACGATTAAGACTAAGCAGGCGCTGAAGGACTCCGCCCGTATTCTTGATAAGCCGTTCAGCTTGGGCGAGCAGCTCACGAAGGCACTTCCGCCGACGGTCATGGGTAAGGACATTTCCGTTAACGGAATTTTCGACCCACAGGACCCGCGATACGACGAAGCCGCAGAGTTTAGAAAGTTCCACCAGGAAAACCCAGAAACCCAGCCGGTTGTCACAATGGCGAAGGGCCTGGAGGGGATTACTCGCCAGTGGGGCGTTCACGCCTGTGCGGTGATCATGTCATCCGCACCCTTGGAAGACATTATTCCGCTAATGAAGCGACCCCAGGACGGGGCGATAATCACCCAGTTTGATTACCCGACCTGTGAAAACCTGGGCCTGCTGAAGATGGACTTCCTGGGGCTTAGGAACCTCACCGTTATCTCCGATGCCTTGGAAAACATTGAGATGAACGGTAAGGAACGCCCCGACCTAGAACACATCGGGTTGGATGACCATAAGACTTACGAACTCTTGTCCTCAGGTGAGACGCTCGGCGTTTTCCAGCTTGATGGTGACGGAATGCAGAAGCTCTTGAAGCGCATGCACCCGGACAACTTCGAAGATATTTCCGCTGTTGGTGCGCTCTATCGACCCGGCCCGATGGGTGCTGACTCGCACAACAAGTACGCGGATCGCAAAAACGGGCGCGCAGAGATTGAACCGATCCACCCCGAGCTTGCAGAACCCCTGGAAGACATTCTGGGAACGACCTATGGCCTGATCGTTTATCAGGAGCAGGTTATGGCGATCGCTCAGAAGGTGGCTGGCTACTCGCTTGGTCAAGCAGACCTTTTGCGCCGTGCCATGGGTAAGAAGAAGAAGGAGATCCTGGACAAAGAGTACGGTCCCTTCCACCAGGGCATGATTGAACGCGGATACTCTGAAGACGCGGTCAAGACACTGTGGGACATCCTCGTTCCGTTCTCTAACTACGCGTTCAACAAGTCGCACTCCGCTGCTTACGGCCTGGTGTCCTACTGGACTGCGTGGTTGAAGGCAAACTATCCCACCGAGTACATGGCCGCTTTGCTGACCTCGCAGAAAGACAACAAGGACAAGCTTGGCCTGTACCTGTCTGAGTGCCGCCGCATGGGAATCACTGTTTTGCCGCCGGACGTTAACGTGTCTGCCGCGAACTTTACGCCTGCCGGCGACGACATTCGCTTCGGCCTCGCCGCCATTAGGAACGTCGGTATTAACGTGGTCGAAGGCATCGTGGAAGCCCGTCAAGACAAAGATAATTTCACGTCGTTTTCTGACTTCCTGGACAAGGTTCCAACGCGTGTGTGTAATAAGCGCACGATTGAATCTCTGATCAAGGCGGGCGCTTTCGACACGCTGGAGGACTGTCGTCGAGCCCTCGTCGCCGTGCACGAAGAAGCCGTGGAATCCGCTGTGAAATTAAAGCGCAACGAGTCCATTGGCCAGTTCGACCTGTTCGGAGCCATGGGGGATGAGGGCATGTCCGTCCTCACCGTTGATATACCCGAAATTCCGGAGTGGCCGAAACGCGAGAAACTTCAGCACGAGCGAGACATGCTCGGCCTGTACGTTTCCGACCACCCGCTGTCCGGTATTCACAGGGCCCTGGAGAGGTATCAGGGCATCTCCATTGGCCACCTCATCCACGATGAGGGCAGCCGCGACAACCAAACCGTGAAAATCGCAGGCCTTGTCACCAAGGTGGACGTGAAGACGACGCGCAAGGGTGAGCTGTGGGCAATCGTTACTTTGGAGGACCTGTCGGGTTCAATAGATGTTCTTTTCTTCCCGAGGTCGTATGAGGCGATCTCTCACATCCTGGCAACTGACCTGGTTGTGCAAGTCGAAGGACGCGTCATGGAGCGCGACACCGAAACCACACTGAGTGGCATGTCCATGACCGTGCTGGACCTTCGCGAAGACGGGACTGTACCGGTTGTGCTGGATCTTCCATACCATCGGTGCACGAAGCCCGTCCTCGAAGATCTGAACACGATCATCCAAAACTATCCCGGATCTTCGCCGGTTCACCTGCGCATGCGCAGGCCGGGGGACAAGCCGGTCACGGTCGAGTTTGATCCCGCGTTCAACGTGGACGCGTCATCGTCGTTCTTTGCGGATTTGAAGGCCACGCTCGGGCCGTCAGTAACGATGTAGCGCGCGGCGCAATGCGGCTGCCGGCCCTAATCGTCGATGACTTCTACGCGGATGGAGACTACCTCGTCGCCGTAGTCGACAGACACGACCTGTCCGTTGGTGAGTCGCTTGCCGCGCCGGGTTTCGATTTCGCCGTCGACGGACACGTATCCGTTTTGGATGGCGATGCGCGCTTCGCCACCGTTTTCAACTAGGTTCGCAAGCTTTAGTAGCTGACCGAGCCGAATATTACCGGTCACAGTGATGGTTGGAATGTCACTCATTTTCAATCCTCTTGTGCAATAGCGCCACTAGTCCCCAGGCTACAAGGATGCCCGCGATGTCGACAGCCGCATCGAGCGGATCACCTGTACGTCCGGGGATGAACTGCCACTGAATCAATTCAGACACTATTGCGTGAGCGACAGAAAGACCAATAACCCAGGCCGGCGACCAACCCGCGAGGAGCGCGGCCGCTGTGACCGCAGCGAATCCTGACGCGTGCGCAATCTTGTCAAAGCCAGGATCTGAAGGCGACGACACGCCCGGCAAATCGCCTAGGAGCGAGTCAAGCAAATCCGCCAAAACACTCGTAGATGAAGCCGTTGAAGGGGTGTACAGCATCCACGCAAGGACTGCGAATAGCACGATGGTCACGGCAACCCACGGGAAGTGGATCAGGTGCGTTGGCAGGGCGTGGCGAGGGCGAAGTTGGTCGTTGCTCATTGGAAACATTGTGTCAGTTTGAGCCCGTCATGCAAGCAGCGGGCGCGTTCCACAATCAGAACGGATACCTCATTTTCTAGCGTTTGCGCTTAAGCTGAAGCCATGATGAGCATTCTTGATTTGCGTGACGAAGAGTTATCGGCACGGGAACTCGCGCAGAAACTTCCGCGAGCCAGCCTTGACGTTGAGGGCGCACTCGCCCAGGTAAGACCGATTATTGAGGACGTTGCCGCTCACGGTGGCTCCGCTATTCGTCACTGGGCACTCAAGTTTGATCAGGCTAACCCGCCGAAACTTCGGGTCCCGCAAGCAGTCATTGACGACGCCCTTGCAAATCTTGATCCGGAGGTTCGCTCCGGCCTCGAAATCGCTATCGACCACAACCGCGCGGGTCACAAGGCGCAACTTCCCGAGGAAAAAGAAACCGAAATCATCCCTGGCGGGTACGTGCGTCAACGCTGGATTCCAGTGCGGCGCGTGGGGCTTTACGTGCCTGGCGGACTGGCGGTGTACCCGTCCTCCGTTGTTATGAACGTTGTTGCCGCGCAGGTAGCTGGCGTCGATGAGATCGCCGTCGCCAGCCCTCCGCAAAAAGACTTTGGCCACTACCCACACCCGACGATCCTGGCGGCATGCGCACTCTTGGGCGTCAAGGAAGTTTACGCAATGGGCGGCGCGCAAGCGATTGCCGGCTTTGCATACGGATTTGAGGACGACGAGGACGCAGCTGAGAACCGTTGCGAACCGGTTGATGTAGTAACTGGCCCGGGAAATATTTTCGTGGCGGCAGCAAAACGAGCTGTTCAGTCCGTGTGCGGCATTGACGCAGAGGCCGGCACAACGGAGATCGCAATCATTGCTGATGGTACTGCGAATGCGCGCTTCGTTGCTCGCGACCTCATTTCGCAAGCAGAGCACGATCCCGCGGCAGCCTCAGTTCTGATTACTGACTCCCCGGAACTGGCTGACGAAGTTAAGTCAGTTATGAAAGAAATGGTTTCCGCAACCAAGCACGCGGATCGTTGTCGCACAGCGCTTAGCGGGCCGCAGTCTGGAATAGTTTTGACGCGAAACTTGGAGCAGTCCATTTTCGTAGCCAACACCTACGCAGCTGAACACCTGGAGATTCACACGGCAAACGCGTCTGAGGATGCGCGAAAGATCCGCAATGCAGGCGCGATTTTTGTGGGCCCCTACACTCCGGTTCCACTTGGTGACTACATCGCAGGATCAAACCACGTGCTCCCCACGGGAGGCACCGCAAGGTTTGCGTCCGGGCTAAACGTGCACGCATACATCAAGTCGGTTCAAGAGATCGAGTATGACGAACAGGCCCTAGCGAAGCTGGTTGATCCGCTCGTGGCACTCGCGGAAAGTGAAGACCTTCCCGCACACGGCGAAGCTGCGCGTGAGCGCACCAAGTAGGGAAGCCCAGCCTCGCCCTCATAAATTTTTATTCGTAAATAATCCCCTCAATCCCAAAAACAATTCCCACAATCTCAACAACACAGGAAGAAAACAGTGGACGTTAAGAAGATTCCTTTGTTTGCATGGATCCTCCTTGCAATAGTTCTGGCCGTGATCTCTGGCCAGTTTTTCCCAGTCCCTCTAGCGCGCGTGTTTTTCACGTTTAACTCGATTTTTGGAACGTTCCTAGGCTTCGTGATCCCACTGATCATTATTGGCCTGGTGACGCCTGCAATCGCGGAGCTGGGATCCGGATCCGGCAAATGGATCGCAATCACGGCGGGTATTGCGTATTTGTCCACGATGCTCGCCGGCTTCTTGACGTGGGGGACTTCCCAGGTGATTTTGCCGCGCTTCCTAACGGGCACGATGGTCCAGGACCTAAGTAGCGAGGGCGGTGCGAATCTGACCAGCTACGTGACGTTCACGAACTCATCGTCTGGTGACGGCATGGAGATCGTCGTAGAGCCCGTCATGGGTGTCATGACCGCGCTGGTGCTTGCGTTCATTCTTGGCCTCGGACTCACCCTGGTTCGCGGTGAAATCGTGAAGCACGGATTCGACGAGTTCCGCGTAATCATCGTGGCAATGATCGAAAAGATCCTGATCCCGCTTCTGCCGATTCACATCTTCGGCATTTTCTTGAACTTGACCATGTCCGGTGATGTTGGCCGCGTCCTTGGAACGTTCCTGGTCGTCGTGATTCTGACCTTCGCGTTGACGCTCGTGTACCTCATCTTCGAGTTCGTAATCGCCGGCGGCATTGCCGGCAAGAACCCGTTCCGCGCACTGTGGAACATGAAGGAAGCCTACTTTACAGCTCTGGGCACGTCCTCATCTGCGGCGACGATCCCAGTCACGCTGCAGTGCGCTGAAAAGAACGGCGTGTCGCGTGCAGTGCGTTCATTCACCGTTCCGCTAGGCGCAACGATCCACCTGTCCGGGTCCACGATTAAGATCGTTGGTTTCTCGCTTGCGATCATGTTCCTCTCCGGCGCCGACACGAGCCTAGGCAACTACGCGCCATTTATTTTCATGCTCGGCATCATGATGATCGCAGCTCCCGGCGTCCCCGGCGGTGCAATCGCAGCCGCAGCCGGCCTGCTTTCCACAATGCTTGGATTTAACGAGGCCGAAGTTGGGCTCATGTTCGCAACCTACATCGCCCTGGATTCCTTCGGTACGGCCGCCAACGTTACCGGCGATGGAGCTATCGCGATGATCATGGACAAGCTCACCCGAGGACGCCTCGACACCGATTCCGAAAAGGAAGCAGAAGAGCTCGCAGTACGGAAGTAATGCTTCTGGATTAACACTCCAGAAGCAGCACTTACGAGCCAGGCGAATGGTCTGGATGTAACTCCTAAGAGCCAAGCAAATGGTCCGGAAGCAGCACTTACGAGCCAGACGAATCGGCTTTTTGACTCAATACATTGGATAATGGCGGTAGTGCGGCAAAATGGTCGCTCAATGCGAACTAGTCGCTGTATTGGAAAGCCGCTGAATAGGAAAGGTTGACATGACTCTTCCACTGCGTCCCGAACTCGTTGAGGTGGAACCCTACGGTGCACCGCAGTTAGACGTGCCCGTGCGGTTGAATGTTAACGAAAACCCGTACCCGCCGTCCCAGGCTGTCATTGACGAGATCGTTGAGGGCGTGCGACGGGTCGCTTCTAGTTTGAACCGCTACCCGGATCGTGACGCGTTAGAACTGCGCCAGGCACTGTCTGACTACCTGCAAAAGGAGTCGGGCGTGCGCGTTCCGAAGGAACGCATCTGGGTTGCCAACGGTTCAAATGAAGTCATGCTCCACATCCTGGAGGCCTACGGTGGTTCAGGCCGTGTCATGATGTCCTTTGCGCCTACGTACTCGATGTACCACGAGTACGCTCGAGACACGGGAACGACCTGGGTGCAGGGCGAACGCAATGAGGACTTCAGCCTCAATATGGAAACCATTCGCGCGGCTATCGAGGAACACCACCCATCCGTGCTGGTCCTCACCTCGCCGAACAACCCTACGGGGACAGCGCTCACAATCGAAGAAGTTCGTGAGGTCGCCGAACTCACGCGGGGCAGTGGACCAAGGATCAACGGGCAATCCACTGACACGGTCTTCGTCGTAGATGAAGCCTACGGCGAATTTCGCCGCGAAGGAGTACCCTCCGCCCTCGAACTTTTAGAAGAATACGAGCACCTAATCGTCACCCGCACCATGTCAAAGGCATTCGGCATGGCGGGGCTTCGACTGGGATACCTAGCAGCCGCGCAGGTGGTTGTGGACGACATCATGAAGATTCGGCTGCCGTACCACCTTTCAGCTACAACGCAGGCGGTTGCGTGTGCGGCGCTCAAGCACTCTGATGAGCTTATGAGCCAGGTAGCGCACCTTCGCGAAACTCGCGACGACCTGCATAAGTGGTTGAAGAGTCTAGGGCTTGAGGTTGCAGAATCAGATGCAAACTTCGTCCTCTTCGGTCGATTTGAAGACCGCGAAAAAATCTTTGAAGAACTGCTCGAACGCGGCATCCTCATCCGTGTTGTGGGGCCGGAAGGCTTCCTGCGCGTTAGTGTAGGAACAGATGAGGAAGACAGCCGTTTTCGAGCCGCGCTAAAGGAGATCCTTAAATGAGTACCGCACCCCGCACCGCAGTAGTTGAAAGGTCGACGTCAGAGTCGACCATCCGAGTCGAACTGAACCTTGACGGCACAGGGAAGACCGATATCGACACGGGGGTGCCGTTCTACGACCATATGCTCACCGCGCTTGGGAAGCACTCGCTGATCGACTTGAAAATCAAGGCTCGCGGCGACATCGAGGTCGACGTCCACCACACCGTCGAAGACACGGCGATCTGCATTGGCCAGGCACTCAAGGAGGCGCTTGGCGACAAGAAGGGGATCCGCCGCTTCGCAGACGCAACCGTCCCGCTAGATGAGGCGCTTGCCCGCGCGGTTGTGGACGTTGCGGGACGACCCTACATTGTGCATTCCGGTGAGCCCGAAGGCCAGGAATACCACCTGATTGGCGGACACTTCACGGGGTCGATGACGCGCCACGTTTTCGAGTCGCTCACCTACAACTCCGGAATCTGTCTGCACTTGGACGTCATTCGTGGCCGCGACCCGCACCACATCGTGGAAGCACAGTTCAAAGCGTTTGCGCGCGCCTTGTGCTTCGCAGTTGAGAGTGACCCCCGCGTCGACGACATCCCCTCCACGAAGGGCGCACTGTGAACGACAAGTCCATTGATGATGAGTTTGAACGGATAATCTCCGGGCTCGAAAACGAATCCGACCCAGAAATGGGCACGGATTCAAGCCAGCCTTCAAGAGAGTCTTCAGACCCGTCCGAAGACGAACCGGAACTTGACGAATCCACGGATTCACACGATTCAACCCAGCCGGAAGATGCGTCCGAAGACAGCGCAGAAGCCGCAGAAGAGCCGCAAAACCTGGACGAACCAGAAGACGAACACCTTCATTTAGAAGGAGGGCGCCGCTCAGTCGGACTCGTCCTCGCACCACTTCGCCCCGCAAGTGGGGTTGCACGCATGCTGGGCATGTACGGGTTGGCCCGGTGGATCGTACCGATCGCGAATCAGATCGTTCTGTACCTTGAACTTGACGAGGACGCAGATGAGGAGGAAGCCGAGTTTGAAAGCTTGCTCGGCGAAGATCGGCCGATGCCGGAGGAAGTCGACCGGTTTGCCCGTGTGATCTCAAAGCTGTCCAAGTACGGCGCAATCGCAGTGGTTTCAAACCTGAGCGAGGAGGACTCTCTGATCTCAGGCAGTATTGCTGCCAGGCGCTATGTGAACGGCGCACCCGAAGATGCGATTCCCGGTGGTTTGCTGATCAACTCCATTGATTCACGTGCCGAAGACCTGCTCCTGGGCCGCACTCATCCGTCTGACTACCCGGACGCAATCCACGCCAAAGATCGCCCAAAGCCGCACAAGCGTGGCTTTGGACCTCCATTCTTGAAGTAGGTTTTGGAGTCTCCTTGGACGCTAAAAATGTCGTGGTCCTTGACTACGAGTACACAGATGCGCACTCGGTGCAGCAAGCGTTGATTGACTCCCTGCAGCAGGTGGGGCTTTCCGTAACGCTGAGTGCCGACCGTAAGACCGTCATGTCTGCTGACGGACTAGTCGTGCCCGGAGTTGGCGCATTCAGCACCGTATTAGAGCAACTGGATCTGGTTGACGGCGCGACGTTAATCGACCAGCGCCTTGCAAGATCTCTGCCGGTACTTGGCATTAACGTCGGTTTCCAGGTCCTCTTTGGCTCCCTTAGCGAAGACAACCAGGAGGGGCTAGAACAGTGGCCCGGAACCGTGGAAAAACTGCAAGCTGATTCCCACGAAGGCTGGACCCAGGTCCGCCCTCAAGAATCATCTGAACTATTTGAGGGATTGGAAGACCAGGAATTCTTCTTTGCCCACACGCACGCGGTCCTGAACGACCCGTGGGAAAATCATTCGGGACCGTTGAAGAAGCCGCTGGTGGCGTGGGCGACGCACGGCTTGGATTTCATTGCTGCGGTCGAAAACGGACCGCTGAAAGCGACCCAGTTCCACCCCGAAAGGTCTGGGGAAGCTGGACTCCAACTGTTGGAAAACTGGGGCAAAACCCTGTAGAAAGGCAAACATGTTAGAACTACTTCCCGCCATCGATGTTGTTGACGGCCAGGCGGTTCGCCTGCACCAGGGTAAGGCTGGAACCGAAACGGTGTATGGCCAACCGCTAGAAATCGCGAAAGAATTCGCCGAAGTCGGCGCCAAGTGGATTCACGTCGTCGACCTGGACGCCGCGTTTGGACGTGGGGCCAACACGGAAATCACGCACAAGATCGCGCAGACAGTCGATATCAACATTGAGCTGTCGGGCGGAATTCGCGATGATGAGTCGCTTGAACGCGCCCTTGAAGCCGGTGCGCGTCGCGTGAACCTGGGAACCGCGGCCATCGAGAACCCGGAATGGACCGAAAAAGTCATCAAACAGTACGGCGATCGCATCGCTGTTGGACTCGACGTGCGCGGCCGCACGCTGGCGACCAGGGGTTGGACGGAAGAGGGCGGTGACCTCTTCGACATGATTGAACGCCTGGACGCCGCGGGATGCGCGCGCTACGTCGTCACGGATGTCACCAAGGACGGCACGCTACAGGGCCCCAACATTGACCTGCTGCGCGAAGTCTGCGAACACACTGACGCGCCCGTCGTGGCTTCCGGCGGAGTCTCCAAGCTCGACGACATCCGCGCCCTACTGCCGCTTGTTGAAATCGGCGTTGAAGGCGTGATTGTGGGCAAGGCGATCTACGCCGGCGAGTTTACCGTCACCGAAGCGCTGAAGGCGGCCCGTGGTGAGTAAACGCCACTCGTTTGAAACCATCCAGGCGCGCCTGAACCGGTCGGTCGATACTTCCGACCGCGGGCAGACTATGCCGAAAACAGCTGCCGCACTCGACCTCGAAGACGGCGCCGAACGCCTAGTCGCCCTGGTCCGCGCGTTAGAAACCGAACGTCTACTCGTGCCCGCCCTCGTCGAAGAATCCAATGACTGCGAAAGCGGTAGCGTCGCCACCGTCGACACGCAGACCGGCCCCGCCGTCGTTGCGTTTACCAGCGTGGATCAAATGAAGATTTGGGAGGGCGATGCTCGGCCGGTGCCGATGCCAGCCAAGCGCGTGTCCATGCTTGCCGTTGCAGAAGCCGGAGGGCGTGTGCTGATCAACCCTGGCACCGATGGCGGCATCCGCATTCCGCGGCCGGCTGTTGTTGCGCTTGCTCACGGAGATTCGTGGTTGCCGGCTTGGGAGAATGAAGACTTGATCGCTGACCTGGCGACCTTTGAAAGCCGTGAGATCGCGTTTGCCCGGCCGCTACCTTCAGAAGCCGAAGTGCAGCGCATTGCCGTGGGCATCACAGACTACGGTGCTGCGCACAGGCGCGAACTGACCAAACAGATGGCTGCCATCGGCTCACTGCCACGTCTACAACCGGCCGTCGAGGTCGTCGAACTCGTGCCCGTGCCTGTCGCAATCGCCTAATCGAAGCTCGCACCGTCGTCGCCACGCGTGACACCAAAACTGTTGTTCGCTACGCCGCCAAAACCGTTGCTTGCTGCGCCCTCCAAGGCAGTTGTGAGCCGCGCCCTCGAAAATCTAACGCGTATTTCGTGACAATGTAGGACGTGAACGCAGAGGCGCGAATCGCGTGAAAATCTGCGTTGGGCGTGAGTAAGTACATATTTGCGGGCTGGGGGAGCGGCGCAAAGTTTGTTAAACTAGAGGACGACTGTTGAGGATCACCTCAACGAATCGACTTCTCAAAAGGAGATGTCGACCAGCAAGCGGAGCAATCCCACCTTGATTCCTACCTGGCTAACAGGGCAA